>JAUXRT010000655.1 GCA_030681635.1 Reyranella sp. | reverse complement strand
TCGAGCTCGACATCGACTATCGACGTCTTGCGGAAGAGAGCGGCGTGGCGGTCTACAAGCGCGTGCCGACGGTGGGCACGCATCCCAGCTTCATTGCCGGCCTCGCCAACCGCGTGCGGGCGGTGCTGTCGGGACCGCCGGTCGCCGTCTGCCACGGCGCCACGTCGATGCCCTGCGGCCATCAGCACCGCGGCTGTCCGCTCATTGCCGGAGCCGTGTGATGCTTTACGAAATCCTGAAGGCGCTCCACATCGTGGCGGTCATCGCCTGGATGGCCGGGCTGCTTTATCTGCCCCGCTTGTTCGTCTATCACGCCGACGCCGAAAGGGGCTCCAAGCAGAGCGAGACTTTCAAGCTCATGGAGCGCCGGCTCGTCTACGCGATCATGGAGCCGGCCCAAGGCGCGGTCTGGATCCTGGGCCTGCTGCTGGCCTGGCGGGGCGACTGGTGGGCCTCGGGCTGGTTCCAGGCCAAGATCGTGCTGGTCCTGTTGCTGACCGGCGTGCACCACGTCTACGGGCGCTGGCGCAAGACCTTCGAGGCAGACCGGAACACGAGGCCTGCCAGCTATTATCGCTGGTGGAACGAGGTGCCGACGGTGCTGATGGTCGCCATCGTCTTCCTTGTGGTGCTGAAGCCGTTTTGATCTTCAGTTAGAACACTATTTAAGGCTCGTTCGCCGTCTTGTAGATGAGCGCGCCATGAGGCAGGCCATTCGCGCGATGCCGCTTTGCTTCAACACGTGTCCGACGAAATGCTACGACCTCGTGTCGTAGGGTGCCCACGTTAAGCATGAAACGAAAAGCAAACTGACCGGTTCGCACTTCCTCCATGATGTCGTTGCCAGTCATCAGGTAGGCGCGGAATCCATCGGTGGCGAGGTATTTCAGCCGCGCAGACTCAAAGGTTAGACCCGATATCTTTGCGCGCATTTTCTTCAGATCATTTTGAAGGCGGCGAACTTCAATTCCCTCTTCTAGCAAACGCGCAATCGCTCGAAGGATGAGAAGGTCCGCGAATATGAATCGATACTTGGCTCCGCGAACTCGCTGCTTTGTCATCGAAGGATGAATCAGTTCTTCCCGAACAAGATACTTGATCATCGCTTCGGATAGATCGGTCGCTTTGTGAGCCTCGTTGAGCGAGTACCACTGTTTCTCTTTCAGCTTCTGATCGTCAGTCATTTGAAAATTAGTAAAAGAGAATATTCACCTATCGATAATGTTTCTAATTCATTGATTTTCCAACTTTTAATGTGAATCCATAGGTTGTGTACTTCTTTCTTTGTTCTCCTTCATATTGCGCCTCGAAGGTCGTGTGGCGTTGCGTAGGGCTTGAGAACCCCAGAAGTGGCCATGGAGGCGGCAGATGACACAACATTCGGTGAGGAAGCCTGAAAGCCGCCAAACGCGCGGCGGATACCGTTCTCGGCCGGTCTATTTGCTCGCTGGTCTTGGAACATGGCGGCTCGATTTGAGCATCTATCGCGTTCACAGCGATAAAGTAGTTCAAGCGTCGAGCGCCGATATTCAGCTTTCGGACGAGGAGCGCGAGATTCTTGAAACAACAATTGGCTGACATGCAGCCATCGTTCTAGTGGGCAATCCCTACACCCGCGCCCCTATGACTCGCTGCCTGCACGACCGAGCAACTGGCCGGGCCAGACGCCTCGTTCGACTAGGTCGGTGACGATGCCGGCGATTGTCTCGCCGGCAAACCGGGCCAGGCGCGACACCGGCCGGTCGGCGGGATACGACAGGACCAGCCGCCTCACCGGCACGGGATCGATCAGCGGGGCAGCCGTCAGGCGGTGGGCTGCGATATCGTCGTGAATGGGTGCCAACGGCAGGATCGTCCAGCCGTGGCCGCGGTGCACCAGGTCCTTCAGCGTCGCATAGGAATCGGTCTCGACCGCGACGTCGAGGGCGATGCCGGCCTCCGTGGCGCATTGCTCGACGATCGTCCGGAGCCCGTGGCGAGGACTGGGTAGGAGCAGGCGCTTGCCGTCGAGGTCCCTGAACGGGATCGCGCGGACGCTGGAAAAGCCCGACCCCGGGGGCCCGATCAGAAACAGATTTTCAAGCAGCAGCGGTTGCGAGCGCAGCGACCTCGCCGCGTGCGGATCGTAGAGGATGGCGACGTCGATCTCGCCACGATGCAGCCAGTCGAGCAGGTAGCCGGTGTAGGCGCCGACCAGCCGCAGCTCGGCCTGGGGATGCGCCTTGCCGAAAGCGGCGACCAGCGGGACCGAGATGATGTCGGCGACCGTCGGCGGAAAGCCGATGCCGATCTGGCCGCGCAGCGGCGTGTCGAGATCGGACGCGGCCGCACGAATCTCCTCGAGTTCCGCCATGACGCGCGTGGCGTGATCGAGAATCTCACGGCCTTTTTCCGTCAGGCTCATGCCGCGGCCATGGCGCGCGAACAACCGCACGGCCAGCTCCTCCTCGAGCATCCGGATCTGGCGGCTGAGCGCCGGCTGGGCGATGCCCATGCGATCGGCCGCCTTGCTCAGACTGCCGAGCTCCGCGACCTGGATAAGAGTACGAAGTTGGGAAATCTCCATTGAGCGATATAATTTATATATATCTGATCACAGTTAAAGGTCTTCGAAGCGCGAATTCGTGATAGCTACTATGTCGGCGATCAAACTGAGGCAGGGCGGTTTTGCGCAGTGTCGTCGACGATTGAGCGAAACCCCGGGATGGGTTTGTCTAGCTCCGTTGCCGATCATCGCTATCGTGCTCCTCACCACGCTAAAACCGTTTTGGAAAATCAGATGAACGTCGAGTTGAAGAGTGCCGAGTGGAAGGACCAGATCTTCGATGTCTTCCAGGACCACGACATCAAGCAGGTCTTTCACGTGCCCGATGCCGGCCACAGCCGGCTGATCGAGCTCTGCCAGAAATCGAACTCGATCCGCACGCTGGCGCTGACCACCGAGGAGGAAGGCATCCCGCTCGCCGCTGGGGCGTGGCTGGGTGGCCAGCGTTCGGTGCTGCTGATGCAGAGCTCGGGTGTCGGCAACACCATCAATCTGATGGGCATGCCCAAGACGCTACGCTTTCCGTTCCTGACCCTGATCACGATGCGCGGCGACTACGGCGAGTTCAATTCGTGGCAGTATCCGATGGGCCAGGCGACACCCAAGGTCCTCGAGGCCATGGGCGTGCTGGTCTACTCCGTCGACAAGCCTGAAGAGGTGAAGGCGACCGTCGACGCCGCCGCGCGCTCGGCCTTCAACGGCGGCCAGTCCGTCGCCGTCCTGCTGCGGCAGAAGTTGCTCGGCATCAAGAATTTCGGGAAGAAGTGAGATGAGTAACGCCACCCTCCAACGCCGCTCGCTGGTGAAGCAGATGCTGGCCGGCGCCGACGGCAATCTCCTGGTGATCGCAGGCCTGGGCTCCGCCAACTGGGACGTGACCGAAGCGGGCGACCGTCCGCTCAACATGCCGCTGTGGGGCTCGATGGGCGCACCGGTGCCGATGGGCTTGGGCTTGGCACTCGCACAGCCCAAGAAGCGCGTGCTGGTGATCACCGGCGACGGCGACATGCTGATGAGCCTCAGCTCCCTTGCCACCGTCGCCGCCCAGCAACCCGACAATCTCGCGGTCGTCGTGCTCGACAATGAAAAGTTCGGCGAGACCGGCAACCAGGCGACGGCCACCGCTCCGCGCAACAACGGTCCGACCGATTCGGGCGCCGGTACCGACCTCGCGATGATCGCCAAGGGCTGCGGCATCGCCGACAGCGCCACCGTGCGTGAGGTGAGCGAGGTCGCGCAGCTCGTGAAGGACGCCCGCACCACCAAGGGCCCCGTGTTCCGGCTGGTCAAGGTGATGGTCGAGAAGCTCGAGTTCGTCATGCCGCCGCAGGACGGCGCGCATCTAAAAGATCGTTTCCGCCAGGCGCTGGGCATCAAGCCGACCTAAGAGGGGAACATGGCCGACTACGCGCCCTTTCCGCTGATCGACCTCACGGGCAGCCCGCGCGAGCGTGGCCGGACGCACGGCAAGGCCGCGGCCGACCGGCTGCGGCGCGGCGCCAAGATGTACGCCGAGTCGCTCCTGAAGAGCGATGTCGACTGGAAGGAACTGGAGCGCCGCGCCGAGGCGATGGTCCCGGGGATCGAGCAGTTCGATCCGGCCTATGTCGAGGAGATGCGCGGCATCGCCGAGGGTGCCGGCGAGCCGTTTGCCGCGGTGATGTTGATGAACGCCCGCACCGAGATGGTGGCGGCGGCGCGGCGGCAGAAGGCGGCGCAGCAGCTCCCAGACGGCTGCACGGCAGCACTTGCACTGCCCGAGGCCAGCGCCGACGGCGTGCTGCTGCATGGCCAGAACTGGGACTGGCGCGCCGAATGCGCCGAGACCGGCGTGGTGCTGCGCATCCGCCGCGACGACGGGCCGGATATCCTCACCTTCACGGAAGCCGGTGGCCTGGCCCGCTCCGGCCTCAACTCGGCCGGCATCGGCCTCACCGCCAATGCGCTCGAATGCGACCGCGACTACCAGCGTGGCCCCGGCGTGCCGCTGCCCTTCATCCGGCGCAAGGTGCTGGAGGCCGCCTACCTCGCGCAGGCGGTGCAGACGATCGTGGCGACGCCCAAGCCGGGCTCCAACCACATGGCCGTGAGTCACGCGACGGCAGATGGTGGCGGCGAGGCGTTCGGCTTCGAATGTGCGCCTGACGACACGTTCTGGATCGCGCCGGACCATGGCCTCTACGTCCATGCCAATCACTGGATCGCCGACGCCGCCCGCGCCAAGGTCAAGGACACCGGACTGGCCGAGACACCGGATTCGATCTACCGCGACAAGCGCGTGCGTGACCAGCTGGCACCGAAGCGCGGCAAGCTCACCCTGGATGACCTGCGCGAGGCCTTCTTCGACGGTTGGGGCGCGCCTTACTCGGTGTGCCGTCCGCCGCGCCTGAACACGCGCGGCGTCATGACGGCGACGACGGCGATGATCCTGATGCGGCCGGGCGAGGGCCATCTGGAGGCTTGCCCGATGCCGGCGCTCAACAGGAATTTCACGACCTACACGCTGACGCCAGACCAGGCTGCGCAGAAGCAGGCGGCGGAGTAGGCTTGGGCCATACACGTACTTCGCTGGTCCTTTTGGTCGTGGCGGCGCTGCTGCTGGCGCCGTCGCTGGTACTGGGCACGTTGATCTCGCACAGTTCGCCACAGAACCTTACCTGGGGCAGCCAGTTCGCGGACCAGATCCGCGCCGGCGTCGTCTATCCCCGATGGCTGCCCGACTCCTTCGATGGTTTGGGCGGTCCCGCTTTCTATTTCTATGCGCCGATTTCATTCTGGGCCGATGCGTTGCTGAGCCTCGTGACGTTCGATGTGTTTTCGGTGTCGTATCGGCAATCGCTCGCCTCGTTGCTGCTGCTGTGGGCATCGGGACTGGCCATGCATGCTTGGCTCAAGGCGGCCGCAGCATCGCCTCGCGCCGCGTTCTACGGCGCACTGGCCTACATGGCCGCGCCCTATCACTTGCTCGACCATTATTACCGAGGCGCGTTCGCCGAATTCGCCGCCTACGCCGTCCTGCCTCTTATCGCACTAGGAGTCCACCGGGTGGCAGAAAGCCGGCGCTTCGGCCCCGTCGTGCTCGCGGGCGCCTATACAGCGCTTCTGATGACGCATCTGCCGACGGCACTTCTAATCTCGCTGACAGCGCTCCCGATGTACGTGCTGTATCGTGGGTGGTTGCTTGGTTCCGTGCTACCGGCGGCGGGCTTTTTCGTCCGCTGCGCGATGAGCGGCGCACTTGGACTAGGGCTCTCGGCGATTTTTCTGGTTCCGGCACTCACCCTGCAGGGTTGGATCTCGTCCGAGAAGTTTTGGGTACCGGGCTACCGGATCGAGGATTGGCTCTTGCTGAGGTTTTTGCTGATCCCCGATCCTTGGTTCCGTCTCACCGATATGATGGAGATCATTGCGTGGCTCGCGGCAGCCTATGCTATCGCGGCCATTGGCGTGGCAGCGGCCCTTGCCCAGGCGCGCGGGCGGCCGGGCTGGCGGTCCGAAGCGGCATTTTGGGCGCTTGTCTGCGTCGTGTGCCTCGCACTCATCGCCGGACTGTTGCCCTGGTTCTGGCAGATTCCGTTCGTTGCCAAGGTGCAATTTCCCTGGCGGCTCATGATCGCCGTGGAATTCGCCGCCATCACGGCCATCTGCTTGGCGCCTTGGCGTCGCCGGGCGCGTGCAGCGTTGATCATCATGGGTGTGGCCATTCTTGCCCTGGTTCCGGGTGTCAGCGAGATGGCGCTGGGGATTTTCGTGCGCACTCATGTGAGCATGGTCCAACAAGATACGCCGCAGGACCTCAAGCAGTTCATGCCAGCCGGCTACTCCCAGCGCCCCGGGGCGGGCTATGCGGAACTTGGCCTGGAGCCCCTCAAGGACGTGCCGGCAATTTCCTGTTCCCCTGCAGCGGCGGTGTGCAGCGCCACGGCCGAACGCTTCGGCGCGATGCGCCTTACGGTCGAGAGCGACGCGCCGACAACGGTGGTGCTGCGCCGCTTCTTCTTTCCGGCTTGGCAGATCGACGGCGTCGCTGCTCTCGTGCCGACTGATCCACTGAAGTTGGTGTCATTCGTGGCCCCGGCGGGCCGCCACACGTTCCATCTTCGGCGTACGGCCTTGCCCGAGGAGCAGTGGAGCTGGGCTCTCTCGGGCCTGTCACTTATCCTGCTGCTGGTGTGGATGGCCGTGGAGTGGCGTATAAGGCGGTCATGACCCAGCCAGCCCCCATGTCCGAATTCCGCGGCCGCATCTACAACGACATCACCGAGGCCGTGGGCGCCACACCGCTGGTGCGGTTGAACCGGCTTCCCAAGCGCGACGGTGTGAAAGCCGAGATCCTGGCCAAGCTCGAATTCTTCAACCCGCTCGCCTCGGTGAAGGATCGCATCGGCCTCGCCATGATCGACGCCGCTGAAAAGACCGGCAAGATCGTGCCGGGTGTCAGCACGCTGATCGAGCCGACCTCGGGCAACACCGGCATTGGGCTTGCCTTCGTGGCTGCCGCCCGCGGCTACAGCATCATTCTCACCATGCCCGATTCGATGTCGATCGAACGGCGCAAGATGCTGGCCATCCTGGGTGCCCGGCTCGAACTGACGCCGCGCGAAAAGGGCATCAATGGGGCGATTGCCCGTGCCGAGGACTTGTTGAAGACCATTCCCAACAGCTTCATGCCGCAGCAGTTCCAGAATCCGGCCAACCCCGCAGTGCACAAGCGCACCACGGCCGAGGAGATCTGGAAGGACACCGGAGGCAAGCTCGATTTCTTCGTGGCGGGTGTCGGCACTGGCGGCACCATCACCGGCGTCGGCCAGGCGCTGAAGCCGCGCCTGCCCGGCCTCAAGGTGGTGGCCGTCGAACCGGCGGCCAGCCAGGTCCTGGCCGGCGGCACGCATTCGCCGCATCCCATCCAGGGCATTGGCGCCGGCATCATTCCCGACATTCTCGACCGCTCGGTGATCGACGAGATCATCGCCATCGACAACGACACGGCCTTCAAGACGGCGCGCGACATGGCCGCGATGGAAGGCATTCCCGTCGGGATTTCCTCAGGCGCGGCGGTGGCGGCGGCACTCAAGATCGGTGCGCGGCCGGACAGCGCCGGCAAGCGTATCGTGGTGATCATCCCTTCGTTTGCCGAACGCTACGTCAGCACGCCGCTGTTTGAGGGGCTCTAACCCGGATGCGATAGTTGAGTGTCACCGCGCGCAATAGCGTTCGGCCAGGAAGGCAACAAATATACGGTCGGCTTCGTCGCGCGGCCACACGCGCGAGACCGGGGCGCATTCGAAGGGCAGCCACTCTCCGGAAGCGCCAAGCGGATGAAACAGCACGCCTTGCCGGTTCGAACGGAAGAAGCTGTAAAAAGCCAGCTCCACGCGATACCAGTCGTACTCCGGCAGCACGACGTCGCGCACATAGTCATCACCGGCTACCCATTTGAAGTAGGTACGCGCGCCGCCCCGGTCAGCGAGCGGCGGTGGCCAGCGTGGATCCTTCAGCGTAGTAACGTCGATCAGGCCAGGGCGCTGATGACGATCGACATAGCGGCCGAAGAGGAAGAGATCGACGTTATACGACACGGCGGCGATGGCGCTGATGGCTGCGCAGAGTATCAAGGGGCGCTTTGCTGCGGCAAGCCAGACCGCCGGCGAACATAGCGCCAGGGCCAACGATAAGGCCAGCGCGTGTGGGGCGATGTGACGTCCGTAGAGCCAAGTCAGGAGACCGGTTCCACCGGCGGCGAACCATGCGCCGATGATCGCGACGATGAGGGTGAAGTGCGGCGACAGACGCCAGCGCGGCTGAGCACTTTCCAGCCCGGGTGCGATCAGCAGCAGCCAGTAGGCTGCCAGCATCGGAAATATGATGACCGCAGCTAGCAGCCGATTCGGATCGACGTAGTCGTACTTATGGAGGTTGAAATAGAGCTTGATTGCCGGATTGGTCGGCCCGAAGGATCCAGCCGTGGCAAGATAGCCCGCGATCAGCAGCGCACCCATGAGGCCGGCCGCAATCGCCAGATTACGCGGAAAGGGACGGCCAAGGAGGAGGAGCACGCCACCGATGACAGCCAGCAGGATGCTGAACAGGCCGACGCCCGGATGGGTCAAGGCGAGCAGCGGCGCCATCACAACAGTTGCGATGATCTTAATGCGCTGCGGTCGCACAGGATCGGCTTGCAGAGCGAACCAGATCAGCCAGAGCCCCAGTCCCGCGACCATCTCCGAGATGAAGTAGACCATCACCAGCACTGTCGCGAGATAGAGCCGTGAGTAGACTCGGTCGGGTTCCACGGCCCGCAGGACCAGCCACAGAAGGAGAGGTCCGGCGAAGTAGAGCGCATGCCCCAACAGGATGAAAACATCCGGCGAGAGCTGCATGATGTTGCGCAGACCCCAGATCGGACCAAACTCGATGAAGGTCGATAGCGCGCGCGTCGGAAACTGACTGAAGAAAAGATCCCACGCGTTGCCGAGCCACGCCGCGGCAAAGTAGACCGCTGCGTCGTGCACCATGAGACAACTCGTCAAAGTCCCGAGCGCTGCCACAAGCACGTACGCCGCAAGAAGTGCGGCGTCTGTCCGGTCGAATGCCGATCGCGTCAACCCGGAAACCACGCCGGCTTGCGCTTCTCGCGGAAGCTGGCGAGGCCTTCGCTGGCTTCGGCCTGCTGGCGCGCGCGGGCGTGTTCGTCGACCAGGTCGCGGAACTCTCCGTCGTCGATGAAGGCCCGCGCCGCCGCCATCGTCCGCAGCTTGGTGGCGGTCGTGGCCCCGGGCGCATTCATCAGCACCGCCTCGATGATCTTGCCGCCAGCCTCGTCGAGGCCGCCGGTCGGGCAGACCTCGTGCACCAGCCCCAGCCGTCGCGCGTCGTGGGCGCCGAAGCGCTCGCCGGTCAGCGCATAGCGCCTGACCTGGCGCACGCCCATCGCCCGGCAGAGCTGCGGCAGGATGATGCCCGCCATCAGGCCCCAGCGCGTCTCGGCGATGGAGAAGATCGCGTCTTCGCTCGCCACCACGACGTCGCAGGCCGCCGCGATGCCCGTGCCGCCGCCGAAGCAGCCGCCCTGGACGAGGGCGAGGGTCGGCACCGGGCAGGTGTCGAGCCGGCGGACCGCCTCGGCGGTCAGTCGGCTCACCCGCTCGTTCTCGGCCGGCGATTGCGTGGAGACGCCGCTGATCCAGGCGAGATCGGCACCCGCCTGGAAGTGACGGCCATTGCCGCGCAACACGACGAGGCGCAGCCCTGAAGTACGGCCCAGCGCATCCATCGCGTCATGCAGCCCCTGGATGAGGTCGCCGTTATAGGCGTTGTTCACCTGCGGCCGGTTGAGCGTGACCGCAGCCACGCCGCGCTTGTCGATCGTCCAAAGAACCGTGTCGTTGCTCACGTCAGTCGACCTTCGAGTAGCTGTCTTTGAGGGCGATCTTGCCGTCCTTCACTTCGTAGAGGTCGATGCCGTAACGGTCGAAGGGCTTGCCGGCATGATCGATGCCGGTGACTCGGAAGGTGCCGAAGAGCGCGGTCCCGGCGCGATGGATGCGGGCCTCGGAAAAGCGTGCCTCGCGCGGCGTCTTGGACTTGTCGGCAAAGTAGGCGCGCAGGTCGTCCTTGCCCTTGAGCACGCGGCCCGAGGGCGCGCCGCCGGCGCTGAGGCGCCACTCGAAATCGTCGGTCACGCAGGCCGCGATCTCCTCGACATCGGCCTTGTTGAAGGCCTTGCCGAAGCGGCGGAACAGATCGTCGATGGCGTCAGGCATGGTGTCCTCCCGGGTTGCCGGCAGTAGACCATATTTCCGGCTCATATCTCCCCCTCATATCTCCCAGGGAGGCGGCGTGAATTTCTCGATGAGAAAATTCACGAACGCGGGGACTTTGGGCGAGAGATGCCGGCGGTGCGGGTAGACGGCGTGGATCGGTACCGATTCCTCGGCATAGAAGTCTCCGAGCAGGGGCACCAGCTCGCCGCGCCGGATGGCGCCGGCCAGCGTCAGCCGTGTCAGGCAGACGATGCCCAGCCCCTGCAGGGCGAGCCGCATCTGCGCTTCGCCCTCATTGACGGCCAGGCGGCCGTTGACTTCGATCAGACGGATGTTGCCGTCGATGCGGAACGGCCACTTGTTGAGTTCGGGCCGGTCGCGATTGACGATGCATTCGTGGCGCGTGAGATCCTCGGGCCGTTGCGGCGCACGGCGGCGGGCAAGGTAGCTCGGCGCGGCGCAGATCAGGCGCACGTCCTCTCCGATCTTGCGCGCCATGAAGCTCGTGTCGGCGAGCTTGCCGATCCGGATGGCGACATCGATCCGCTCGTCGATCACGTCGACCACACGGTCGGTCGGCAGCAATTCGAGCTGCACGGCAGGGTAGCGCTGCAGAAACTCGCCGACGATGGGCGCGAGCTGGTGGGTCGAGAAGGCGAGCGATGTGGTGACCCGGAGCAGGCCGTGCGGCGTGTCGCGCTGGCCCAGGACCTGGTCCTCGATCGTCTCGATGTCGCTCACGATGCGCCGGGCGGCGGCATAGAAGGCTTCGCCCTCGGCGGTAAGATGCAGCGCCCGCGTCGTACGCTGCAGCAGCCGCACGCCCAGCCGCGTTTCCAGGCGAGTGACCAGCTTGCTGACAGCCGACGGCGACAGCCCCAGGCCGCCCGCAGCGGCGGAAAACCCCCTGGCTTCGACGACCCGCACGAAGGCCGCCATTTCACTGGCATGATCGATCATTGCCGGATTAGTGAATTATATTCATCAGTGTTCGTCAATATCTTCAGATTATTCCTTTAGAGGCTGGGAATTATGTTCCTTTCAACCTCAAGGAGATATCCATGTTCACGATCCCCTATCCGTCGATCCCTGAAGTCCAAGCCTATGCTTCCGAGGCGCACCGTCTTCGCAGCCGGGTCGTGGCCGGCCTGTTCCGCGATTTGGCGCGTTGGGTTTCGGCTGCCGCCCGCTAGACAGGGCGGATGACCCAACACTGGCGGCACTACGCCCGCTACAACCGACTGGCCAACGAGACGCTCTACGAGGCCTGCGCGGCGCTCCCAGACGGGGAGCGCCGGCGCGACCTCGGCGCGTTCTTCGGCAGCGTCCACGGCACGCTCAATCATCTGCTCCTGGGCGACCGTATCTGGATGACCCGCTTCGAGGGCGGCACGCACCCCTCGACCGATCTCGGCGCCACCTTGCACGAGGATTTTGCCGCCCTGCGCATGGCACGGGCCGCCATGGACGCCCGCATAGAAGCGTTCTTCGTGTGCCTGCCGCCGGATTTCGATGCCGGCACGATCCGCTACATCAACAATGTTGGCCTGGTGTCAGAGGATCCGCTGGAAATCCTGCTGCCGCACTTCTTCAATCATCAGACCCACCATCGCGCCCAGGTCCACACGCTGCTGTCGCAGCTTGGCCAGGGCCCGCCCGTGCTCGACCTGCACCGCGTGCTCAGGCCGAATCCGGCTTGAAGTCGGGCTTGATCTCCTGCTTGCGCCATTTGAAGCGCAGCTCGGCCAAGCCGACGCTCAGCACGTAGAAGACCGGCGTGAAGATCAGGCCGAAGATCGTGACGCCCAGCATGCCCGAGAACACCGCGGTGCCCAGCGACTGGCGCATCTCCGCGCCGGCGCCTTCGCTGATGACCAGCGGCACCACGCCCAGGATGAAGGCGAGTGAGGTCATCAGGATCGGCCGCAGGCGCGTCTTGGAGGCGGTTACGGCGGCATCGAAGCGGTTCATGCCCTGCTCGTGCGCCTGCTTGGCGAACTCCACGATCAGGATGGCGTTCTTGGCGGCAAGGCCCACCAACACAACGAGGCCGATCTCGACCAGCACGTTGCGGTCGAGCCCGCGGAGGTTCACGCCGACCATGGCCGCCAGGATGCACATCGGCACGATCAGGATGACGGCGAGCGGCAGCAGCCAGCTCTCGTAGAGAGCCGCCAGCAGCAGGAACACGAACAGCACGGCCAGGCCAAAGGCCAGAGCCGCCGTGTTGCCGGCGAGCTTTTCCTGCAACGCGATCTCGGTCCATTCGAAGCCGAAGCCCGAGGGCAGGACCTTCTCGGCCAGCCCTTCCATGGTGGCGATGCCCTGGCCGGACGAGTAGCCGCGCTGCAGGGCCACCTGCACCTCGGCGGCGGGATAGAGGTTGTAGCGCGCCACGCGGTAGGGGCCGGTGATGTCGCGGAAGGTCGCGACCGCGCCGATCGGCACCATCTCGCCGCTGACGCTGCGGGTCTTGAGGTTTTCCACGTCGCGCAAGGTGAGGCGGTAGGGATTGTCGGCCTGCGCGGTCACGCGATAGGTGCGGCCAAGGATGTTGAAGTCGTTGATGTAGGCCGAGCCCATATAGGCCGAGAGCGTCTCGAACACGCGGGCGATCGGCACGCCCAGCTGCTCGGCCTTGGTGCGATCGATGTCGGCGAAGATCTGCGGCGTGCGCGTGTTGTAGAGCGTGAAGGCCTGGGTGAGGCCGGGCGCCTGTCCGGCGGCGCCGGCCAGGGCCCAGGTTGCGCCCTCGAGCGCCATCAGGCCGCGCGAGGCGCGATCCTGCACATAGCCCTTGAGGCCGCCGCCGGTGCCGATGCCGGGCACGGCCGGCGGCTCGAGCACGAACACGAAGGCCTCACGCAGTCCGAACATGCGGCCGCGCAGATCGGCCAGGATCATGTCCTTGGTGACGCCGGGCCGCTCGGCGAACGGCTTCAGGGTGACGAAGATCACGCCGGTATTCGGGGCGTTGGTGAAAGTGGCGCCGTCGAAGCCGACAAAGGCCACCGCGTGCTCGACGCCCGGACGCGACATGATGATCTCGCTCGCCTGTCGCACCAGTGCGTCGGAGCGCTCGAGCGTGGCGCCGGCCGGAAGCTGCATGGCGGCAATCAGGTAGGAACGGTCGAGCTGTGGGACGAGGCCGGTCGGCGTCGACTCGAGCCGGTTGTAGGTGAGCGCGAGCAGGCCGGCATAGATCACCAGCATGACCGCACCCATGCGGATCAGCCGTGCCGTCGAGCGGCCGTAGAAGTTCGACAGCCATTCGAAGCCGCGGTTGAAGCGGCCGAAGAACCAGTTGACCGGCCACATCACCCGGTCGAGCAGGCTGAGCCTGGGCTTCTCGACATGTGACACGGCATGCGTCTTGAGCAGCAGGGCAGCCATCGCGGGCGACAGGGTCAGCGACACGAAAGCCGAGATTGCGGTCGAGGCCGCGATGGTGATGGCGAACTGCTTGTAGAAGGTGCCCTGCAGGCCGGTGATGAAGGCGGTCGGCAGGAACACCGCGATCAGCACCAGCGAGATGGCGATCAGCGCGCCGCCGACCTCGTCCATAGTCTTGTGCGCCGCCTCCTTGGGAGACATGCCCTGGGCGAGGTAGCGCTCGACGTTCTCGACAACGACGATGGCATCGTCGACCACGATGCCGATCGCCAGCACCAGGCCGAACAGCGACAGGGTGTTGAACGAGATGCCGACCGCCGCCATCACCGCAAAGGCGCCGATCAGCGACACCGGGATGGCCAGGATGGGGATGATCGCCGCCCGCCAGGTCTGCAGGAACAGGATCACCACGATCACGACCAGGATCAGCGCCTCGAACAGCGTGTGGATCACCGCGTCGACGGAGGCCTGGATGAAGGTGGTGGGATTGTAGACGATCGAGTAGTCGAGGCCGGCCGGGAAGGTCTTCTTCAGCCGCTCCATCTCGGCGATGATCGCGTCCGAGGTCTTCAGCGCATTGGAGCCGGGCCGCTGGAAGATGCCGAGCGCGGTTGCCGCCTTGTTGTCGAGATAGGCGTTCAATGTGTAGTCCTGCGCCCCCAACTCGACGCGGGCGATGTCGCGCAGGCGCGTCACCGAACCGTCGGGTTCGGCACGAATCACGATGTTCTCGAACTCGTCGGGCGAGCTCAGCCGCCCCAGGGTGCGCACCGACAGGGTGAAGCCGCCTGGCGACACGGCCGGCGCCTGGTTGACCGCGCCGGCGGCGACCTGAAGATTGGCCGCCCGCATCGCCAGCACGACCTCGCCGGCCGTCAGGTTGCGCGCGGCGACCCGTGCCGGATCGAGCCAGACGCGCATCGAGTAGTCGCGGCCGCCGAACACCAGCACGTTGCCGACACCGTCGACGCGGGTCAGCACGTCCTTCACGTAGAGCGTGGCGTAGTTGGAGATGTACTGCTGGTCGCGGCTGCCGTCGGGCGAGACCATGTGCACGACCATCATCAGGTCGGGCGAGGCCTTGCGGACCACGATGCCGAGGCGCTGCACATCCTCGGGCAGGCGGGGCTGGGCAACGGCGACGCGGTTCTGCACCAGCACCTGGGCCTGGTCGATATCGACGCCGGGCTTGAAGACGACGTTGATCGACAACCGTCCGTCGCCGGTCGACTGCGACTCGATATAGAGCATGTCGTCGACGCCGTTGACCTCGAGTTCGATCGGCGTGGCAACTGTCTCGGCGATGACCTCGGCCGAGGCGCCCGGGTAGGTCGCGGTGATGTTGACGGTCGGCGGCGCGATCTCGGGATATTCGGCCACCGGAAGCCCGCGCTGGGCGATAAAGCCCACGATCACGATGATGACCGACAGGACCGAGGCGAAGATCGGCCGGTCGATGAAGAAGTGCGAAAAACGCATTGGCTGAAACCCGGGGGCTGGCTCGGTTGCTTACTTGGCCGCGACGATCTCGGCCTTTTGCGGGACCACCTTCGCACCCGGCCGGACCATCGGATTGGCCAGTCCATCGAGCACCACCCGATCGGTGGGCTCGAGGCCGCTGCGAACGACCCTGAGGCCATCGACGAGCGGCCCGAGCACGATGGGCTTGGGCTGCACGACATTGTCCTTGTTCACCGTGAACACGATCTTGCGCGCCTGATCGGAAATTACCGCGGAATCAGGAATCAGCAGCGCGTCGTATTCTCCGCCGAAGAGCTGCAGTCGCCCGAAAATGCCCGGGGTGAGGAGCTGGTCCTTGTTCTCGATCAGCGCGCGGCCGCGGATCGTGCCGGACCTGGCCGTCATCGTGTTGTCGATGAAATCCATCTTGCCGGTGCGCGTCCAGGCGGTCTCGTCGGCCAGCCGGATGCGCACGGGGTTGGCGCCGTCCCGTGAGGAAGCGAGCGCCCCGGACAGGATGAGGCGCGCGTAGCGGATGTGATCGGCCTCGGAGATGTCGAACACGAAGCGGATCGGATCGACCGTGACGATGGTGGCCAACAACGTGGCGCCGGTCTGCCCGCCCGAGATCAGGTTGCCGGCATCGACCTTGCGATCGGAGATGCGCCCGGCGATCGGCGCGGTGACTTCCGTCCATTCGAGATTGAGGTTGGCGTTGCGCAACGCGGCTTCGGCCGACTTGAGCTGGGCGCGGGCGACCGCCAGGTTGGCCTTGCGCGAATCGTTCTCCGCCTCGGTGATGGTGCGCGAGGCGATCAGCGACGCGCCGCGGGTGACCTGCAGTTCGGCGAGCTCGACCTGGGCCTTGTTGCGGGCGACGTCGGCGTCCGCCGATTCGACGGCGATCTCGTAAGGCCGCTTGTCGATGGTGAAGAGCGGGTCGCCGGCTTTGACGAACTGGCCGTCGCGGAAATGCAGCTTGTCGATGAAGCCCGAGACGCGCGCGCGCACCTCGACAGAGGCCATTGCCTCGAAGCGGCCGGAATACTCGTCCCACTGCGTGACGCGCTTGGCGATCGGCTCGGCGACGCCGACCGGCATCGCGGGCGGGCCGCCCTGGGCCAAAGCCGGCATGGTCGCGAGGACAAGAATGGCGGCAACCGAGAGTTGGCGGAAAATGGACAACAATACTCCCCCGCGACTCGTTCTACGTCGCTGGGGGCAGATGTGGTTCTGCCTGGGCGCACTGTCAATTCCCCCGGCGGTAAACGCGTGTTTTGTGGGGGCATTGGCGGTGACTGCCGCGCAATCCCACCGCGCAATCATCGTGCCATCAGCCATGGCCGCGGGGACGCGATGCTAGCAAAATGCAGGCATGGTCGAACAAGCCAGCCTCGCGGTGGTCGTCAATCGCGCCGCCAACAAGGGGGGTGCCGGGCGGCGCTGGCCGGCGATCGAGGCGCAGTTGAAGGCCCATCTCGGATTCTTTCAGCCGCTGTTCACCGAAGCGCCCGGCCACGCCACCGGGCTGGCGCGCGATGCGCTGTCACGCGGCGCCCGTCGCTTCGTGGCGGTGGGTGGCGACGGCACCGCGAACGAGGTGTTGAACGGCCTGCTCGATGCCTCGGGCCGCCTGATAGCGCCCGACGCGGTCCTCTGCCCGGTGCCGGCCGGCACCGCAAACGAACTCTGCCGGGCACTCGGCCATCTTGAGGATCCCACGCGCGCCTACGCGGCGGCGGCCGGCCGCGGCAGCCGGTCCGTCGATCTGTTGCGCGTCCGCTGCGTCGATCTCGCCGGCCATCAGGTCGAGCGCTTCGGCTACCTCATCGTGTCGTTGGGTGCAGCGGCCACCATCAGCCATCGCACCTCGCGCTCGGCCTGGCTGAAGAAGCTGGGCGAGATCGCCTATCTGCTGATGACCCCGGTCGTGACCCTGGGCTACCGCCACCGCGAGGTCGCCATCGCGATCGATGGCGGCATGCCGCAAACGCGGCGGCTGTTCACCGCGATGGTCGCCAACACCGAGAACGGCGGCGGCGGGATGAAGCTGATGCCGGGTGCCAAATTTGACGACGGCATCCTCGACCTGATCGAGATGGGCGACATCTCGCGGCTGGGCGTGCTGCTGGGTGTCATGCCCAAGCTTTATAGCGGCGCACACGTCGGCCACCCCAAGGTGCGGGTGAGCCAAGGGACGTCGTTCCGCTTCGAGTCCGGGGTGGAGACCCTGGTCGATCTCGACGGCGAGACCATCGGCCGCCTGCCGCTGGAGGTTTCCGTGCTGCCACGCGCCTTTCTGGTCGGCGCGCCCTGAGGGAACTCCCGGCCCCGAACAGCGTTTCCGGGATGGAGGAATTTCATCATGCATGCCATCCGTTTGGTGCTCGTGTCGGCGCTTTGTGCCGGTCTCGCGTCGCCGGCCTGGGCCGATAACGACAAGAACAAGGGCAAAGGCAACGACAACGACCGTGGTCAGAGCCAGGGCAGTCGCAGCGACAAGGGCAACGACAACAAGGGCAACGACAGGGGGACGGTCATCCAGACGCCGACCCGGGTCGTCGTGACCGACCGCGACCGGACCACCGTCTACACCTACTACCGGACCGAGTTCGTGCGCGGCGACTGCCCGCCGGGCCTCGCCAAGAAGAACAATGGCTGCTTGCCGCCGGGTCAGGCCAAGAAGCTCTGGGGTATCGGCCAGCCGTTGCCGCCGAACATCGTCTACTATCCGTTGCCGCCGCCGCTGCTGTTGCAGCTCACGCCGGTGCCGATGGGCTACGAATATGTCCGCGTCGACAACGACATCGTGATGCTTGCTCTGGGCACGCGAATGGTGGTCGAAGCCATCACCGACCTGAGCCGCCTGCAGGATTGAGCGTCGCTGCGGCCTAGTGGCGGAAGTGGCGTATGCCGGTGAAGACCATGGCGAGGCCGGCCGCGTCTGCGGCCTCGATCACTTCCTTGTCGCGCATCGAGCCGCCGGGCTGGATGATGGCGGTGGCGCCCGCCTCGGCCGCGGCCAGCAGGCCGTCGGCGAAGGGGAAGAAGGCATCGGACGCGACCACGCTGCCGACAGCCGGACTCACCTTCAGGCCGGCCGTTTCGCCCGCTTCGGCGGCGCGGATGGCGGCGATGCGTGAACTGTCCCGGCGGTTCATCTGGCCCGCGCCGACACCCACCGTGGCGCCGTCCTTGGCGTAAACAATAGCGTTCGACTTCACATGCTTGCAGACGGTGAAGGCGAACAAGAGGTCGTCGAGTTCCCGCGCTGTTGGCGCGCGCTTGGTCACGACCTTGAGATCGGCCTTCTTCAGATGGCCATTGTCGCGGCTCTGGAACAGATAGCCGCCGGCCACGCTCTTGATCGTCATGCCGGCGCTCGCCGGATCGGGCAACGTGCCGGCCAGCAGCACGCGCACGTCCTTCTTGCGGGCCAGGATCTCGAGCGCCTCGGGCGTGGCGTCGGGCGCGATCACGACTTCGAGGAAGCGCTTGGCGAGATCGGTCGCGGTCGCGGCTTCAAGCGTGCGATTGAGCGCCACGATGCCGCCGTAGATCGACACGGGATCGCAGGCATAGGCTTTGAGATAGGCGCTGTACTGGTCCTTGCCGATCGCCACGCCGCAGGGATTGGCGTGCTTCACCACGACGACGGCGGGTTCCTCGAACTCGGCGACGCACTCGTAGGCCGCCTCGGTGTCGCCGATGTTGTTGTAGGAAAGCTCCTTGCCCTGGACCATGCGCGCCGTGGCGATGCCCGGCCGCCGGCTGCCGTCGGAATAGAACGCCGCCTGCTGATGCGGGTTCTCGCCATAGCGGAGATCCTGCGCCTTCTCGACCGAGAGGTTGAGCTGCGCCGGGAACGGTTGCCGGTGCCCATCGGGG
>JAUXRT010000642.1 GCA_030681635.1 Reyranella sp. | reverse complement strand
CGGGCCACAGCCGGAACGCATTGGCGACACCGAAGTGTTCGTGCTGCCCAACCCGAGCGGGCGCAACGCGAATTTCACGTACGCGGAGATGCTCGCGGCCTTCCGGGCACTACGCAAGAGGGTCAACAGGAGATAAGGAGGTCAAGAGACAAAGACTTCAATAGAATTTGGCGATGTCAATGCGAGCGTTCTATCACCCGCGGCAGTCGGTTCACGATCCGCAGCAGTTCATGCGCTACGGCCGGATGGTGCCGGCGAAAGACTTGCCGGCCAGGGTGGACGCGCTACTCGGCGCGCTGCGCGCGATGGGCGTGGAACCGGAGGCGCCGCAAGGCGATCACGCGGATGCGCGCCTGGCGGTGCACACCGCCGGCTTCCTGGCGTACATGGAGACCGCCTGGGACCATTGGCGCACGCTGCCGGATCACGGTCCAGAGGTGTGGCCCAATACGTTTCCCTACTGGAGCGGACGCCAGGAAGATCGCGCGCGTCCCGATTGTCCGGCCGAAAGCATTGTCGCGCGCACCGGCTGGTACCTGGGCGACCTGTCCGTATCGCTCGGACCAAACAGTTGGGAGTCGATCCGCGAGTCGTGCAACACCGCCGTGGCCGCAGCCGATGGGCTGATCCAGTTCCCAAGCCCCAAGCCTCACGACCCAAGCCTGATTTACGCGCTATGCCGGCCGTCCGGGCACCACGCCCGCGCCGATCGGGCGTCGGGGTTCTGCTTCGTCAACAACACCGCGGTTGCCGCGCAACGGCTTCGATCGACTTTTGGTCGCGTGGCCATTCTCGACGTGGACGCCCACCACGGCGACGGCACGCAGCAGATCTTCTACTCGCGCGCCGACGTGCTCACGGTGTCGATCCACGCCGACCCGAAGAACTATTACCCGTTCTTTACCGGTTACACCGGTGAAATCGGCGTCGGTGAGGGCGAAGGCCTCAACCTCAACCTCCCACTTCCCCACGGCTCGACCGGTAGCGCGATGATGGCGGCAGTGGACACCGCCTGCGACCGGATTCAGCGGTTCGGCGCGGATGCGCTGGTGGTCGCGCTCGGGTTCGACGCCCACGCGCGCGATCCTATTGGCGTGCTGAAACTCGAGGCCGAAGACTTTGGCTCCATGGGCCGCCGGGTGCGCGAGCTGGGGCTGCCGACGCTGGTGATCCAGGAGGGCGGCTACGCCATCGACGTGCTGGGCGATTGCTTGACGGAGTTCTTTAGAGCCTGAGAGCTTGGGGCTTGGGGCTTGGGGCTCTTGGGGCTTGGGAGGGATTCTATGAGCAAGACGGCGCTCATCGAAGCGGTCAAGACGTTCGACGTAGACAGCGTCGGCGCCATCCTGAAGACGGATCCATCGCTCGCGAAGTGGCGATCTTCGCAAGGGTTCAACCTGCTGCAGTTCTGCTGCTCGCGCTGCACGGCGGACAAGAAGGCAACCCCAAAGAAGGGGTTGCCTCCACCTGCGCGCCAATTACGACTGGCCAAATGGCTGGTCGCTCAGGGTTTCGATCCGCTGGTGATTCACACCACGAAACCTGGTGAAGACGGCGAGGCTGACCCCGCCGAGTTGTCGCTGGTATTTTTCGCGGTAGCGCGGGCGCAGAACAACGCGCTGGCGCGGTACTTCCTGAAGCAGGGCGCACACCCCGGTGCGGTGTTCGCGGCGGTGTGGTGGGGCAACTGGGAGATTCTGCCGGACCTGGTTCGCCACGGCGCAGACCTGGACCAGGTCGTCGGCGCCACGCCCTTGCACATGGCGCTGGTGCTATGGATGAAGGCGGTCGATACGAAGCCCGATCAGGTCTCGAGGCGAATGAAGACCTTCAAGACACTGATCCGGCTCGGCGCCAACCCGGACGTTCGGGCGCAAACGAAGGAGCCGCGCTCGGTCCGCGAACTCGCTGCCAGGAAGAGAGACAAGCGATACGTCGGCGCGCTGGGTCAACAGGAGATCAAGAGTTGAAGAGAACTGTTCTTTACTCCTTATCTTCTTATCTCCTGTTATTCGGCACCACGTCGTACTCAACGAACAACGTGCCGGTCTGCTTGTAGAGGCGCTGCGACTTCAGCTTCAGGCTGAGTTGCGGTCCCGGCGTCGCCATCATCGGCAGGCCCTTGCCGAGCACCACCGGGATGATCGCCACGTCGATGCCGTCGAGCAGTCCCGCCGCGGCCAACTCGCGGCATAGTTCGCCTCCGCCCCACAACCACAGCGGCTTCCCCGATCCCGATGCCTTGAGCCCGCGGACGTGACTGACGGCGTCTTTCGCGAAGGTCACGCCGTTGCGCTCGCCCTCGGGCAGCGTGCGCGAGTAGACGTAGGTTGGCAGTGCCGGACCCGGCGAGCCGCCGGTGGCCTGGAACACTTCGTAGGATCGACGGCCCATGACGAGGCCGCCGAAACCTGCGTAGAGTGCTTCGAAGTCAATTTCGGGATCGACGACGATCCAGTCGAACTCGCCGTTGGGTCCGGCGATGTAGCCGTCGAGGCTCGAGGCC
>JAUXRT010000641.1 GCA_030681635.1 Reyranella sp. | reverse complement strand
TTACAACAAGATGTTTCCCGTCTCGTGGACGGAATTGCACCGCGACGCCCGCGCGCTGGCCTGGCGGCTGGCCGATCTCGGGCCGTTCAAGGGCCTGGTCGCGATCACCCGGGGCGGGCTCGTCCCCGCCGCCATCGTCGCCCGCGAACTCAACCTCCGCCTGATCGACACGATCTGCTGCTCGACCTACGACCGCATGGAACGGGGCGGCAAGGTCGAGCTCCTGAAGGGCGCGGCGGCCGAGCAGGAAAAGGGCGCGGGCTGGCTGATCGTCGACGACCTGGTCGACACCGGCGTCACTGCACGCGCCGTGCGGGCAAAGCTGCCGCAAGCGCATTTCGCCACTGTCTATGCAAAGCCCGCCGGCAGGCCGACCGTGGACAGCTATATTACGGAGGTGAGCCAGGACACCTGGATCCTGTTCCCCTGGGACCAGGAGGCGGTGATGGCCAAGACCGTGCTCGAGTTGAAAGGCGGCAAATGATGAAGTGCTACGTCATCCCCTCGCCGAAGGGCATCGACTCGCTGACGCTCGCCGAGCGGCCTGACCCGACGCCCGGCCCGCGCCAGGTGCTGGTGCGGGTGCGCGCCACCTCGCTCAACTACCGCGACCTGCTCACCATCGAGGCGCAGTATGCGCGCGCCGCCCCCAAGCCCGACCTGGTCCCGCTGTCCGATGGCGCGGGCGAAGTGGTGGCGGTCGGCGCTGGCGTCAGCCGGGTCAAGGTCGGCGACCGGGTCGCCGGCTGCTTCATGCAGAAGTGGATCGGCGGCACGATCGACGAGGCGGCACAGGCCTCGGCCATGGGCGGCGCGATCGACGGCATGCTGACCGAACTCGCGGTGCTGGAAGAGGATGGCGTGGTGCAGCTGCCCGCGGGCATGAGCTTCGAAGAAGGTGCCACCTTGCCCTGCGCCGGCCTGACGGCATGGCATGCGCTGGTCGAGATCGGAAAGATCAAGGCCGGCGACGTCGTGCAGATCCAGGGCTCGGGCGGCGTCTCGATCTTCGCGCTGCAGTTTGCGAAGATGTTCGGTGCGCGCGTGATTGCGACTTCTAGCTCGGCCGCCAAAGCCACGCGGCTGAAGCAGATGGGGGCCGAGGCCGTCATCGACTACAAGACCACACCCGACTGGGACCAGGAGACGCTGAAGCTGACCGGCGGCCGCGGCGCCGACATCACCGTGGAGGTGGGTGGCGCCGGCACGCTGCCGCGCTCCTTCCTGGCGACGCGCCTTGGAGGCCGGATCGCCGTCATCGGGCTACTCTCGGGCATGGCCCAGGTCGACCCGATGCCGATCCTGCGGCGGAACCTCCGCGTCCAGGGGCTTTATGTCGGCAGCAAGCAGATGTTCGAGGGCATGAACCGCGCCATCGCGGCAAATGGCCTAAAACCCGTCATCGACAAGGTGTTTCCCTTCGTCCAGGCGAAAGAAGCGTACCGGCATCTCAAGAGCCAGAACCATTTCGGCAAGATCGTCATCTCACACGCCTAGGAAGCGCACATCATGATCAACCGTCGTCTGTTCAGCGCGGGCCTGCTCGCCGCGCCCTTCGCCAATCCCGCCGTCGCCCAGACCTGGCAACCCTCCGGACCGATCAAGATGGTCGTGGCCTATCCGGCCGGCGGACCGACCGACGTGATCGCCCGCATCGTCGCCGCCGACATCGCGGGCCCGCTCGGCCAGCAGGTCGTGGTCGAGAACGTCTCCGGCGGCGCCGGCTCCATCGGTACGCGCGCCGTCGCCAAAGCGAAACCGGACGGGCTCACGATCACGTTCGGCAACAACCAAACGCACGGCAACAACATGTTCATGCTGAAGGAACCCGGCTATGACGCGGTGAAGGACTTCGCACCGCTCGCCGGTGCCGGCGCTTTCGAGCACGTGTTCGTGGTCAGAAACGACCTGCCGGCCAAGACCATCCAGGAGGTCATCGCACTCGCCAAGGCCAAGCCCGGCGAGCTGAACTACGGCTCGACCGGCATCGGGTCAGGCTCGCACCTCTCCACCGAGCTCTTCATGGCGCGCACCGGCATCAAGATGACCCACGTGCCCTACCGCGGCGCCGCGCCGTTGGTGCAGGACCTGATGGGCGGCCGCATCGACATCTCCAACTCGACGCTGCCGAGCGTGCTTGCCCAGATCAAGGCGGGCCAGATCCGCGCCGTCGCGATCGGCAGCGCCAAGCGCAACCCCAAGCTTCCCGACGTCGCCACGCTCGAGGAACAGGGTGTGACAGGCGCCAATGCATCCTCGTGGGCCGCCTTCTTCGCGCCGGCGGCGACGCCGCAGCCGGTCCTCGACCGTCTGTCGGGCGAGATCATGAAGAGCCTCAACAAGCCCGAGGTCGTGGAAAAGATCGACAAGCTCGGCTTCACCGTCGAGCCGCGCGATCCGGCCCAGTTCAGGCCCTACCAGGTGCAGGAGATCGCGACCTGGGTGAAGATCGCCCAGGACGCCGGCATCCAGCCGGGCGAGTAAGGTAGCGGCATGAAGAATCTCTGGTCTGACAGCGACGCCAAGACAGCGATCGCGCACCACGCCGCCAAGGGCATCAACGAAGACCTGGCGCTGCGCGTCTACACGACGCGCCTGCTGGGCGGCGAGCCGAAGCTGGTGCTGCACGGCGGCGGCAACACCTCGGTGAAGACGCGCATGGCCGACATCACGGGCCGTACGATCGACGTGCTGTGCGTGAAGGGCAGCGGCTGGGACATGGGCACGATCGAGGCGCCCGGCCTGCCCGCCGTTCGGCTCGCGCCGTTGCGCGAGCTCGAGGCT
>JAUXRT010000136.1 GCA_030681635.1 Reyranella sp. | reverse complement strand
TGCGTCCCGGCAATTCGCGGATCTCCGGATGCAGCGAGCCGCCGAAGGCGACGTTCATTTCCTGAAGCCCCCGGCAGATGCCGAAGAGCGGAACGCCGCGCGCCACGCAGGCATCGATCAAGGACAGCGCCATCGCGTCGCGATCGCGGTCGTAGGGTTCGTGCCGCGCATGCGGCTCGACGCCGAAATGGGTCGGATGGACGTTGGCCCGACCGCCGGTCAGCAGGATGCCGTCGACCGCGCCCAGCAGCGCGTCGATGTCGGTGATGTCGGGCGTGCCGGCAAACATGAGGGGCAGCGCGCCCGCCACCTCGGCGATCGCCCGCATGTTGCGCTGGCCCACGAGCTGCACATTGTGCCGGTCGTTGACGACAGCTGAGTTGCCGATCACGCCGACCACAGGCTTCGACTCGCTAGGCATTCATGCTCACTGTAAAACCTTCAGAGAACACGATTATGCTGCCTTAGAGACCAAGGCGATAGACCCGCGACGCCGTGCCGTGGAACAGATCGGCCTTCTCGGCGGCACTCGCGCCCTGGGCCAGCCGCTTACAGGCGTTCCAGAACACGCCGTAGCCGTAGGAGCCCTTGTCGACGGGGAAGTTGCTTTCGAACATCGCGCGGCTGGGACCAAAGGCCGAAATGCAGGTCTCAATATAGGGCCGCCAGGCCGTCGCGAGCTGCTCCGAGCTGGGCGGCAGCTCACCTGCGTGGACGTCGAAGCCGAACATCTTCATGCCGAGACCGCCCAGCTTCACATGCACGTTGGGACAGACCGCCAGCTCAGCGATGCGCGCGCTCCAGTCGGCAAAGACCGCATCGCGCTTGCCTTTGTAGCGGCCGAGCCCGATCGGGCCGCCGACATGGTTGAGGACGATCGTCGTTCCCGGAAAGGCGCGCGCCAGGTCGACCAGATCGCCGAGCTGGGGATGGTAGAGCCAGGCGTCGAAGCTGAGACCGAGCGGCGCCAGCTGCGCAAAGCCTTCGCGCAGCCGCCTGTCGCGCAGCAGACCCTCCGGCCGCACGGCGGTGGCGCCCCACTGGGCCTGTTCCGGATCGCTTGAGGCGATGTAGCGGATGCCGCGGAAGCGGCCGCCGCCCGCCGCGATCATCGCCTCCAACACCTTGGTCACGCGCGCGCCCATCATGAGGTCGGCGTGGCCAACGATGCCGGCGCAGACCCGCGGCACGCCATAGCTGCCGCTGGCGCTCATGGCCGCGACGCCGTTGGCGAACTCGATCTCACCGACCGGCCGCATCTCTTCCGGCCCGTCAGTGCGATACATGGAAAGCCATTCCAGATAGACGGTGGCCACGACCTTGTGCCCACTGGCGATGTCCTGAAGCAGATCGGGCAGCAGGTAGGTCCCGCTCTCCGGCCGGTCGATCAGGTGATGGTGCGGGTCGATGATCGGCAGGTCGGGCTCGAGGGCGTCCTCGCGGCGCCGCGCGAGCCAGTCTTTCCGGACGGCCAGGTGCGCGCTGATTGCGGTGGGCGACGTCGTAGCGTTCATGGCTTCCCCCTGATCTAGTAACGCGCGATCACCTGCTTCGCGAAATCTTCGAGATTGCGGCGCGCCTCGGTCATGGCCGGCAGCAGCGTGATTTCACTGAGGCCCATCGCCTCGCGCTCGCGCAGCATGGCGACGATCTCATCTGGCGTGCCGACCAGCCCGCCGGTGGCGCGGATCAGATCCTCGGTGATGAAGCGGCGTTCCTCCTGAGGCAGGAAGGCGCAGTGGCCGAGATGGACCTGCTGGTAGCGCCGCTCGGGCGGCGTCTCCATCTTCTCGGTGAAGGCGAGATACTCGTCCCACAGGTTGCGGCAGCGACCGGCCACCGTGCTGGTGTCGCCGTCCTTCTGGTAGAGTTCCCACCAGTAGTGCAGCGACGCCGCGGCCATCGGGCCGATCTCGTCGATGACGCGATCCGACGTCATGCTCTCGCCGGGTTTTAACACGCAGGCGTAGCCCAGTGCCGCCGTGTGGAAGTTCTCAGGAAGCACCCGGCCGACGGCCGAGGCGCCTTCCCGCATCACGTCGAGGCTCTTCTGCAGGCGTGCGCGTGTCTGGTTGTGTGAGCACACCCGCCCGTCGCCGTAGGCGCCGGCCGTCTTCAACGCCAGCGGACCGTCGGCCGCGACATAGATCGGCACAGGATGGGCGACGTCGATGAAGCCCTCGTCGGGATGCAGGAAGCGGATGTCGCTTCGCTCTCCCGCCAGCTCATAATCCACTTCCTCACCATGCAGCAGGGCCCGCAGGACACGCAGATACTCGCGGAAGGCGGCGGCCTTCATCGGGTCCTTGCCCATGACGCGCATCGCGGTGTGGCCGGTGCCGATGCCGAGGAACACGCGGCCGGGCGCAAGCTTGTTGATGGTGGCGATCGAATGGGCGGTAACCGGCGCCAGCCGCACCCCCGCCACCGACACGCCGGTGCCGAGCCGGATGCGCGAGGTGTTGGCCGCCGCCAGCGCCAGCACGGCATAGGCGTCGGAATAGAGCATCTGCGAATCGGCCGCCCAGGCCGCGTCGTAGCCCATCGTCTCGAGATCGACGAACAGCTGCCAGTCCGAGATGCGCGGAACGACGGTGACCCCGAATTTCACGCGGCACTCCTTCGTGTTGCGGCGGCGGCCAGCACCATCTCGGCGCATTTCTCGCCGATCATGATGGTGGGCGCATTGGTGTTGCCGCTGGTGAGCGTCGGCATGATCGAGGCGTCGGCGACGCGCAAACCTTCGATGCCGTGGACCCTGAGTTCGGAATCGACCACGGCCATCGGATCGCCGCCCATCCGGCAGGTGCCGATCGGATGGTAGGTCGTCTCGGCGTTCTTCCGCACCCAGTCGAGCAGCTCGTCGTCCTTCTGCAGATGCGC
>JAUXRT010000634.1 GCA_030681635.1 Reyranella sp. | reverse complement strand
TCGTCACCATGAACGGCCGGCTGTTGCCGATGGTACCGGTCATGCCGTGGCCGGCGCCGAGCTTCAGGTTCCACAGGTTGGAGGTGCCCTCGGCCGGCACTCGGCCCGGGATCACCTGGTGGAGCGCATCGAAGCAGACGTCGGGCAGCATGTGGCCGATCGTGCTGCGCGCGTTCACCGCCGCCGGAAACAGCGCGTTGACGATGGTGTTCTCGGGCGCCGTCACCAGGATCGAATCGAGCGTGCCGGCGTTGTTGGGAATGGTCGGCGCCACGACGCACTTGATGCCGAAGGCGGTATAGGCCTCAGTGTAGCACATCGGCGAATTGATGCCGTAGATCGAGGAGCCCGAGGTGCCGGCGTAGTCGACGGCGATATGGTCGGCATGGATCGAGACGGCGGCATGCAGGTCGATCGGCGCATCGTAGCCATCGATCCGCATGTGGCCCTTCCAGGTGCCGCGCGGCAGCTTGGAGATGGCGGCCACCATGCCGGCGCGGCTCTTGTCGATGATGTGGCTGCCGAGCTCGTCGAGCGAGGAGATGCCGTGCTCGGCCATCATGTTGGACAGCCGCCGCTCGCCGATGCCGTTGCAGCCGATCAGCGCATGGATGTCGCCCTCGACCTGCACCGGCTCGCGCACGTTGGCGCGCACGATGCGCATCACGCTCTCGTCGATCGTGCCCTCGCGCATCAACTGAAGCAGCGGCAGGAACAGGCCCTCGTGGAACACCTGCCGCCCGTCGGGCGATTGGCCGAGGCCGCCGATGTCGACGACGTGAGTCGTGCAGGAGAACAGCGCCACCAGCCTGCCGTCATGGAAGGCGGGCGAGGTGACGACGATATCGTAGAGATGGCCGGTGCCCTTCCACGGATCGTTGGTGATGTAGGCGTCGCCCGGCTTCATGGTCTCGACCGGGAACTCGCGGATGAAGTGGATGACGCTGCGCGCCATCGAATTCACATGACCCGGCGTGCCGGTGACGGCCTGCGCCAGCATCTGGCCCCTGAGGTCGAACACGCCGGCCGAGATGTCGCCGGCCTCGCGCGCGCTGGTCGAGAAGGCGGTGCGCACCAGGGCGCGCGCCTGTTCCTCGACCACCGACAGCAGCCGGTTCCACATCACTTGCAGACGGATATCAGCCAATGAGGAGTTCAGGGGCGTGCTCATGCGAGATCCTCCAGAACGATCTGGCCCAAGGCATTGATGCGGGCGCTGAAATCCTGCGGCACGACGGTGGTGGTGCCATCCTCGACGATCAGCGCCGGACCGTCGAGCGACATGCCAGGCTTGAGCGCATTGCGCTCGTGGATCGCGGCCTTCTCGTGCCGTCCGCTCGGCGGATCCAGCACTTGGCGGTGGCCGCTCGGCGCCGGCGCCGCGATCCTGGCCGGATCCTTGGCGGGCTTGGGCAGCGGCCGCGCGGTGGCGATCGAGAGCGTCCAGGTCAGCGCCTCGACCTCGAGCTTGGGGATGGCGCGGCCGAACACGGTTTCATAGGTCGCTTCGAAGCGCTTCCGCAGGTCGGGCGCGGCATCGGCGGCGAAGGCGCTGTTGGGCAGCGGCACCGCGATCTCGTGGCCCTGGCCGCGGTAGCGCATGAAGGCGTGACGCGATTCGACCAGCTCCTCGCCGGGCGCGGCCGGCCGCACCACGGCCTCGGCCTCGGCGCGCATGGCGGCGAACAGCTCGTTCAGCATCTTGGCGTCGAACATGTCGAGCCGGACATGGCGCGTGCGCACGACCTCGTAGGCGATGGGCGCGCGCAGGAAGCCGAAGGCGGAACCGACGCCCGCACCGACCGGCACGACGACCTTCTTCATGCCGAGCTTGCGTGCGAGGCGGGCGGCATGCAGCGGCGCGGCACCACCGAAGGCGATCAGCGTGCGCTCGGCGGTGTCCTTGCCGTTCTCGACCGCGTGCACGCGGGCGGCACTCGCCATGGTCTCGTCGACGATTTCCGCCACGCCCGCCGCCGCCCCCTGGGCGTCGGTCTTCAGTGCGCTGGCCAGCGACTGGAGCGCGGCCTTGGCCTTCTCCGGATAGAGCGGCAACGCGCCGCCGGCGAAGCGGGCGGGGTCGAGCCGGCCGAGCGCGGTATCGGCGTCGGTTACCGTGGGTTCGGTGCCGCCGTTGCCGTAGCAGGCCGGGCCGGGGACGCTGCCGGCTGAATCGGGGCCGACCTGGATGCGGCCCAGCGCATCGAGCCGCGCGATCGAGCCGCCGCCGGCGCCGATCTC
>JAUXRT010000633.1 GCA_030681635.1 Reyranella sp. | reverse complement strand
TATATGGGCATCGACCGCGCCACCTTCCTGATCGACAAGGACGGCGTGGTCCGCAAGATCTGGCGCAAGGTCAAGGTCGCGGCCCATGTCGGCGAGGTCCGCGACGCCCTGAAGGCGCTCTGATGGTGCTGCCACCCGACGCGAAATAGCGAGCCTGCCTGTCCGACAGACCGCCTTGCGGCCGGCCCATGGCGTGCCCCACCCTCCGGGGGTGGAATTCACCCGCCCGGACAGGAATGCCCCATGACCAACGACAATCCCGACAACAAGTGGATCGGCAAACGCACCCCGCGGCCGGACGGCGCTGACAAGGTCACCGGACGCGCCGCCTACGCCGCCGACACCAACATGCCCGGCATGATCTGGGGCAAGGTGCTGCGCAGCCCGCACGCTCACGCCCGCATCAAGTCGATCGACACCTCGAAGGCCGAGGCCTTCCCGGGCGTCAAGGCGGTCATGACCTCCAAGGACATCGTCGACTTCCCGATCGACAAGGGCCCGGTGATGCTGGGCATCCAGGACATCCGCTGGATGTGCCGCAACGTGATGGCGCGCGACAAGGCGCTGTTCCACGGCCATCCCGTCGCCGCCGTCGCCGCGACCTCGCAGGAGATCGCCGCCGAAGCCCTCAAGCTGATCAAGGTCGACTACGAGGTGCTGCCCCATGCCATCGACGTCGAGGACGCGATGAAGCCGGGCGCCACGCCCCTGCACGACCACATCAAGTTCGAGGGCAAGCCCTCCAACATCGCGGGCACGCTCGAGCACAAGAAAGGCGACATCGAAGCCGGCTTCAAGGAAGCCGACGTGATCGTCGAGCGCAGCTTCAAGACCGAGGCGGTGCACCAGGGCTACATCGAGCCGCACGCCTGCCTCGTCAGCGTTACCGACGGCAAGGCCACGATCTGGAGTTCGAGCCAGGGTCAGTTCATGGTCCGCGCCATGACCGCCCTGCTGACCGGCGTGACGCAGAGCGACATTCGCGCCATCCCGGCCGAGATCGGCGGCGGCTTCGGCGGCAAGACCATCATCTACCTGGAACCGCTGGCTCTGGTGCTGGCGCGCAAGTCGGGCAAGCCGGTTAAGATGGTGATGAGCCGCGAGGAAGTGTTCCGCGCTTCCGGTCCGACCTCGGGCTCGATGAGCAAGGTCAAGATCGGCGCCAAGAAGGACGGCACCATCGTGGCCGCCCAGGGCACCTACTGGCTGCAGGCCGGCGCCTTTCCCGGCTCGCCGATCCGCGGCGCCGCCGGCTGCGCCTTCGGCCCCTACGACATCGAGAATGCCTACACCCAGGGCTTCGACGTCGTCTCCAATCGCTCGAAGGTCGCGGCCTACCGCGCCCCGGGCGCACCGATCGGCGCCTATGCGGTGGAGTGCGTGCTGGATGAGCTCGCCCAGAAGCTCAAGATGGATCCGCTCGAGCTGCGCCTGAAGAACTCGGCCAAGCAGGGCACCAAGGCGGTCCACGGTCCGGTCTATCCGGTCATGGGCTACCAGGAGACCGTGAAGCAGGCGCTCGCCCATCCCCACTACAAGGCGCCGCTGAAACCCAACCAGGGTCGCGGCGTGGCGTCGGGCTACTGGTTCAATGCCGGTGGCGAATCGAGCGCCCAGATGAGCATCAACGAGGACGGCACGGTCGTGGTGATGACAGGCCATCCCGACATCGGCGGCAGCCGCGCCTCCACGGCCAACATCGCGGCCGAGCTGCTCGGCATCGCGCACAGCAAGATACAGGTGCTGATCGGCGACACCAGCAGCATCGGCTTCTCGAACCTGACCGGCGGCAGCCGCGTCACCTTCGCCTCGGCGATGGTGGTCACCGATGCCGCAGGCAAGGTCATCGCCGACCTGCGCCGCCGCGCGGCCAAGATCTGGAAGATCGATCCCGAGGCCGTGACCTGGGAAAACGGCGAGGCCAAGCCTGCCGGCGACAACGCCGGCAAGTTCGATCCGCTGTCGCTGGCCCAGCTCGCCGCCCGCGCGACCGAGACCGGTGGCCCGATCGGCGCCGGCGCCTCGACCAACACGACGGGCGCCGAGGGTGGCTTCAGCACGCACATCTGCGACGTCGAGGTCGACCGCGACACGGGCCGCGTCTGGGTGACGCGCTACACGGCCTTCCAGGACGTCGGCCGGGCGATCCATCCCGATTATTGCGAGGGCCAGATACAGGGCGGCGTCGCCCAGGGCATCGGCTGGGCGCTCAGCGAGGAGTACATCTACGACAAGAACGGCCGGCTCGATAACGCGGGCTTCCTCGACTATCGCATGCCCGTCACCTCGGACCTGCCGATGCTCGACGCCGTCATGATCGAGATCCCGAACCCGAAGCATCCGCAGGGCGTGCGCGGTGTCGGCGAGGTGCCGCTGGTTCCCGTGATGGCCGCCGTCGCCAACGCACTGCACGGCGCACTCGGCGAGCGCTTCTACGCCCTGCCCATGTCGCCGCCCAGGGTGCTGGACGTGCTGGAGCCCGAGGCCAAGGCCGCCGACTAGACGATCAGGAAGCGATCAAGCTCCTTGCTTGGGGGCGTGCTACCTCGGTGGCACGCCCCTAACTTTGTCGTCAGCCCGCCAGCTGCTTCTTCAGTTCGAACCAGCGGTCGAGGATGGGGAGGATCTTGTCCTCCTTCTCGGCAGGCAGGGAGAAGACGACGCGGTCGATGCCGATCTTCTCGCAAAGCCTCAGGCGCTCGATATTGTCGGGAACGCGGAAGACGCTGATCGGCAGGCTGGCGGGATCGCGACCGGCCTCCGTCGCCATCTGTCGGAACTGGTCGATGACGCCCATGCCGTCCTTCTCCAGCCAGTCGTCGCGCGGGATCCAGCCGTCGCCGTAGCGGATGGCGCGCCGCGCGGCGTGCGGGAACCCGCCGCCGACGATGATGGGCGGATGCGGTGTCTGCCGCGGTTTCGGCCACTGCTTCATCTTGTCGAAGTTCACGAACTCGCCGTGATACTCCGGCTCCTCGTTGGCCCAGATCGCCTTCATCGCCTCGATGCGCTCACGCGCCAGCTTGTGGCGCGTCTTGAACGCGGTGCCGTGGTTCTCGATCTCCGGCTGGTTCCAGCCGTTGCCGACGCCGAACAGGAAGCGGCCGTTGCTGAGCTGGTCGATCGACGACACCACCTTGGCGGTGACGATCGGATCGCGCTGGATGACGAGGGCGATACCGGTGCCGACCTTGAGCTTCGTCGTCGCTGTGGCGGCGGTATTGAGCGCCAGGAACGGATCCATGATCTCGTAGTAGGCACGCACCAGGCCGCCGGTCGCCGGATAGCGGGAGTTGCCGGCCGACGGGATGTGCGTGTGTTCGGGCACCCAGAGCGATTCGAAGCCACGCTCCTCCAGCGCCCGGCCGAGCGCCGCAGGGTGCATGGAGTCGGTCGTGAAGAACATCACCGCGCCGATTTTCATGAGTATGGGCCCTCCCCTTGCCTGCCCGTCATCTCTCCAGGCCCGACACATTGCGCCGGATCAATGATACGCGGCAGAGCCAGGACATGGAACCGAGAGCATCAAGTTCTCAATTCCCTTCCATGATTTGGCCGATGCCGAGGTGAACCGAAATGCCCGCAAAAGCACAGGTGAAAACGCCCGCCAAGCAGAGGCACCGTACGGTTCGCGAAGCTGTCGGGATTTTCAAGGACGCGGAGAACCTCCAGGCTGCCATCGACGAATTGCTCGAGTCGGGCTTTCATCGCGCCGAATTGAGCCTGCTCGCCAGCGAGCACGCCGTCGACGAAAAACTCGGTCACAAATACCGGAAGGTCAGCTCTCTTGCGGACGATCCCGTGGTTCCGCGCGCAGCCTACGTCTCGCCTGAAGCCATAGGCGGGGCCGAAGGTGGGTTGATCGGCGTGCTGATGTACGTGGGCGCCATGGCGGCGGCGGGGGCCATCGTCGCTTCCGGGGGCACTCTTACCGCGGTCATCATAGGTGCGGCCCTGACCGGCGGCGCCGGCGGATTCATAGGGTCGATGCTGGCCAAGTGGGTCGGCGACGATCATGCCCTTCATTTGCAGGAACAGGTGGACCAGGGCGGATTGCTGCTGTGGGTGCGGACCTGGGATGCCGCCGACGAGGACCGCGCCGTGGGCATTCTCAAGAAGCATTCGGGCCAGCACGTGCACGTTCATGCGCTGCCGTCGACAACATGAGGCACCGCCGTCGAAACGGATAGATGCACCCGCGCTCGCGCATCACATCAACGGGCGTACGACACTCCGCAAATGAGGAATGATCGTCTGTTCGAACCATGGATGCTTCCTCATCCAGGCCACGCTGCGCCAGCTTGGATGTGGCAAGGGAAGGAACTGCGGCCCGTACTCCGGGAAGGCCCTGACGGTCTCCGTCATCGAGCCCTTCCGCGTCGAACGCAGATAGTGCCGTTGGGCGTATTGGCCGACCAGGAGCGTCAACCGGACGTCGGGAAGGTGCCTGAGCAGGCGTGCATGCCAACGCGGAGCGCATTCGGGGCGGGGCGGCTTGTCGCCGCCGGCCTCTTCAACCCCCGGATAACAGAAGCCCATGGGGAGGATCGCCACTCTGGCCTCGTCGTAAAAAATGGACCGATCCACCCCGAGCCAATCCCGGAGACGATCGCCGCTTGCGTCGTTCCAGGCGATGCCCGTCTCGTGCACCTTCTTCCCTGGCGCCTGACTGATGATCAACAACCGTGCGGAACTTGCCAGACGGACAACGGGTCGAGGGCCAAAGGGGAGTTCGGCTTCGCAGATCGCGCAGGCACGAACCTCGCGCAAGAGGCCCTTCAAGGTCATCAGGGCGCTCCCTGGGAGCGTCCCAGGAGAATATCCCTCAACACGACGGCGTCGTTGTGAAGTTCGTCACGGGCGCCGAATACGAGCGTGATCGGGCCCTTGCGCGCCCACGAACGCAACTCCGCCAGCTGATCGGGGTGGTCGCGGATTTCAGCCGCGTAGCGCTGGCGGAATCCCCGCCAACGCGCGGGATCGTGCCCGAACCACTTCCGCAGCGCTGTGCTGGGAGAAACATCCTTGATCCAGCGGTCGATGGCGGCGTCGGACTTCCTCACTCCGCGCGGCCACAGCCGATCGACCAGTATCCGCATGCCATCCTCCGCCGAAGGCGGGCTATAGGCCCGCTTCAGCTTGATGTTGCGCGCAGCGACCTTCCTTTCCATCGGATTGCCTCCCATCGCGACGACCCAACGATCTACCCCACCTGCCGATCCCCGACCTTGCGCAGCCGCAATGATCGCTCGCAGAGCGGGCGACCATCGCGATGGCTAGCATTGCGCGCGCAAGGCCGGCCCGCGCGGGTCGGCCGCCAGGAGCCTGGACCATGAACCCCGATGTCGACCGGTTCTATCGGAACCTTGCACGAGAGACGCCCGACGCGATCGTCTACGCCGATGCCGAAGGCATGATCGCCTTCTGGAACAAGGGCGCGGAGCGGATCTTTGGATTCACCGAAGCGGAAGCCGTGGGCAAATCGCTCGACATCATCATTCCGAACGCGCTTCGAGAGCGCCATTGGACCGGCTACGCCGAGACCGTGCGAAGCGGGAAGACGCGCTACGGCGCCGGAGACCTGCTCGCGGTTCCCGCGTTGCGAAAGGACGGCACACGCATTTCCGTCGAATTCACCATACTCCCGTTCCGCGATCGGCTTGGCCGGATACTGGGAATCGCTGCGACCTTGAGGGATGTCACCAAACGGTTCGACGAGATGAAGGCCCTGCGTGCCGCCGCTCGTCAAACGACATCCGGATAGCAATACCACTGCCCCTGTCTAACCCTCGAAGAAAGAGCTGACGCCATGGCATTTGAACTCCCGCCCCTGCCCTACAGCAAATCGGCCCTCGAACCGCACATGTCCACGAGGACGCTCGAATTCCACTACAGCAAGCATCACCAGGCCTATGTCACCAACCTCAACAACCTGGTGCTCGGCACCCCCCTGGCGGCCAAGCCTCTCGAAACCATCATTAGAGAGACGGCCAAGGACGAATCGGCGGCCGGCATCTTCAACAATGCCGCCCAGGTCTGGAACCACACCTTCTTCTGGAATTCCATGAAGCCGGCCGGCGGCGGCGCCCCCACGGGCGAGCTGGCGCACCAGATCAACCATGACTTCGGAAGCGTCGACAAGTTCAAGGAACGTTTCCGGCAGGCAGCTGTTGGGCAATTCGGCAGCGGCTGGGCGTGGCTGGTCGCCGACAAGGGTGAACTCAAGGTCGTGAGGACAGCCAATGCCGCGACGCCGATCACCCAGGGGCAAATACCCCTCCTCACCTGCGACGTCTGGGAACACGCCTACTACCTCGACTATCAGAACCGGCGCCCCGATTTCGTCCATACCTTTCTCGAGCAGCTTGTGAACTGGGATTTCGCCGCAACGAACCTCGCGCACGCGAAATCGAAATGACGTACCCTGAAGATCACGGGGGGGGCTTCGATTGCCAAGGAGGATCGAATGAGTGAGGCACAAGGGTCCCTCAGCGGCCCCGATTTCGGGAAGGGCCTTGCCCTCTCGGAAATCTCCGACGGCACCATGTTGCTGGGGCACGCGGACGGCGAGCCGGTCCTTCTCGCCCGGCGTGGCAGCGAGGTCTTCGCAATCGGCGCTGCTTGCACGCACTATGGCGGGCCGCTTGCAGAGGGTCTTCTCGTCGGCGAAACCGTCCGATGCCCCTGGCATCACGCGTGCTTCAGCCTCCGCACCGGCGAGGCTCTCCGTGCGCCAGCTCTCAATCCCGTTTCCTGTTGGCGTGTCGAACAGCAGGACGGCATCGTCCATGTCCGCGGAAAGCTCGAAAGACCACCTCCGCCATCTCTTCCGGCCACCTCCGGCATGCCGGGTTCGGTGGTCATCGTGGGAGGCGGCGCGGCAGGAAACGCCGCAGCGGAGACACTCAGGAACGATGGTTACGCCGGCCGCATCACGATGCTCAGCGCCGATGAGTCAGGTCCCTGTGACCGGCCCAACCTTTCCAAGGACTATCTGGCAGGCAACGCCCCCGAGGACTGGATCCCCCTCCGATCGCCGGCTTTCTACGAAGAGCACGGTATCGACCTCAAGCTGGGCGCCCGTGTCGCGGAAATCGACTCCCAGAAGCGGCAAGTCGTCCTCGCGGACGGTCGCCGGTACGCTTATGAGGCGCTCCTGCTCGCCACGGGCGCCGAGCCGGTACGGCTCTCGATCCCCGGCGCGGATCTCCCGCATGTGCACTACCTCCGAAGCCTCGCCGACAGCCGGTCTCTTGTCGCCAGAGCTCTCGTCGCCCGGCGCGCTGTCGTCATCGGTGCGAGTTTCATCGGCCTGGAAGTTGCAGCGTCCCTTCGTGCCCGCAACATCGAAGTGCATGTGGTCGCGCCGGAGGAACGTCCGATGGAACGGATCATGGGCGCCGAGGTCGGAAATCTCGTCCGCTCGCTCCACGAGGAGCATGGCGTCGTGTTCCATCTCGGCACGACCGCCGTCGCGCTCAACGCGCAGGGCGTCACGCTCAAGAACGGCGAGACCATCCAGGCCGACCTCGTCGTCGTCGGGATCGGTGTTCGACCCGCCACCTCGCTCGCCGAAGGCACCGGTCTCGCTACCGACCGCGGCATCGTGGTGAATGACCATCTCGAGACGAGCGTGGCCGGCATCTTCGCGGCCGGCGACATCGCGCGCTGGCCGGATCCGCACACCGGCGAAAATATTCGCGTCGAGCATTGGGTGGTCGCCCAGCGCCAGGGACAGACCGCGGCCCGCAACATTCTGGGACAACGGCAGCGCTTCGATGCTGTGCCGTATTTCTGGAGCCAGCACTACGACCTTGCGATCTCCTATGCCGGCCATGCCGAGAAATGGGACAGGACCCACATCGACGGCGACGTCGGCGCACGCGACTTCGCAGTTACCTACTATCGCGGCGACACCAAGCTGGCCGTCCTCACGGTCGGTCGCGACCTCGAGAGCCTTCGAGCCGAACTCGCTTTCGAGAAGATGCCGGCGGCCCCAGGATGACGTGGGCCGACCGGCCAGCATGAGATGGCGGCCGCGCTACCGCGCCCGAGGGCGGCCTGGCCCGGGGTCCCGGATTGGCGTGCGATCGAGATAGGCAGGCCGGAATTCCCCGAGGATCTGCAGCGCGGCCATGTCCAGGATCTTCACCTCGTGTCCTGTCGTGGCGATCAAGCCTTCGCTCTTCAATTCCGCCAGCATGCGATTGACGTGAGGGCCGCTCAAGCCAACGACGTCGCCGATGCCTTCCTGTGACAACGGCATCTCGAATGAATTCCCCGACGCGCATCCCACGGCCCGGAGGCGGGTCAGCATCTCCAGGAGGAAATGCGCAAGCCGCTCGAGCGGCTCGCGGCGTCCCGTGTCGACGATGTGTTCGGCATAAATCGCCGCCTCGCGCGCCGCGAACCAGACAAGTGCCGTCGCGATGTTCGCTCTCTTCAGGCAAAGATCGGTAAAGGCCTCGAGTGGAACGTGGTGCAGATCCATCTTGCTGATGGCTGTGACGGAAAAGGTCGCATGCTCGTAGAAGCACGCCGGGAACCCAATGATGTCGCCCGGCAGGATGATCTTGACGATCTGGCGTTTGCCGTTGTGCAGGAGCTTGTACCGGATGGCGAACCCGCTCTCGACGATATGCAGCGCCTTGTACTCGTAGCCCTCGACGATGATGTCTTTAGCCTTCTTCACGACGACCTTGCGGGCCAGCAGGTCCGCCAGCGCCGCGAGGTCGTCGTCATCCAACCTTATCGAGCGATTGAGCTTGAGGACAAAGGGGTTGTCCTTGACCGGGTTCCCGTCCGTTTTCCGCACCACAGCCATGGCCTTCCTCCGCGCCGGTCAGGTTTTTGAAGGTGACCAGCCGTAGATCTTCTGCAGGGACCCACCCATCAATGTCGCACGGTCACTGTCGGACAGGCGATCGGTGACACGGAAGGAATCGACACCCTCCTTGTAGGTAAGCAGCGCCACGGCGCGGGTCCAGTCGGTACCCCACATGCAGCGATTGAGCGAAAAGGCATCGAAGATGCGGCCAAGCGGATCCCAGATGTCCTTGTAGGGAAACTTCTCGTGGCTGAGCGTGCAGGCGCCGGTGATCTTGACCACCACGTTGGGATTGGCGGCCAGCGCCAGCAGCTTGGGCAGCTCATGCCACGGCTCTTTCGGTGCCGGCGGCGCCATCGGCTGTTCCAGCCCGAGGTGATCGATCACCAGGGTGGTGTTGGGATTGCGCTTGGCGAGCAGGCCCACCTGGTCCAGCCGACCACGCGCCATCAGGTTGACCGGCAGATCGTGCCTGGCCGCCGCCGCCAGCACGCGGTTGACGCCGGGGTCGGCCGCATCGGTGGAGATCTCCGGCGTGAACATGATGCGGATGGCGACGGTGCCGTCCATCGCCGCCCATGCCGCGATCGTGTCTTCGACCTTGGGATCGTTGGCATTGACCGGCTTGATGACGCCGAAGCGGCCGGGGTGCGCCTTCTGCACCGCGACAGCATAGCTCTCGTCCCAGCGGTACATCGTATAGACCGAAACCAGCAACGCGCCGTCGACGCCGACGGAGTCCATGGCCTTGATCATGTCGGCCGCCGTCACCTCAGGGGGACCGGCGAGCACAGCGGCCCACGGGCGGCCGGGATGGTTGCGCTCGTAGCAGTGAACCTGGGCGTCGATTGTCGGCATGAACTTCCTCCCGCTCGATTGAGCAGGAGGCTAGGAGGACGAGCGACCGCGTTCAATAGCGACCACGTCGCCTTGCGGCTCAGCTTCCATGGACTAGCCCGACGTATCCCAGAGCGAGGGCGAGCCACTCACCACCGCTTTGCGACCCAATGGTGTGATGATGGGATGCCCGTCGCGCATCGCCGCGAGTTTCGCTGCGACCAATCCATCGATCGCCAGCCTGTCCACGCGGCGGTGGTCCGGATCGGGCGCACCCAGCGCTTTCAATGTCTCCCACTGGCTACGATCAAGGACGAGATTGATCTCGCTGTCCGCCGACGACACGCCGAGCAGAGCGATAGCGATAAGCATCCGGTTCATGTGTGATCCCAATGTCTGAGGAGCCGTGCCGGTCAGGCATTTCCACCCCCAAATGTGAAAACAATGCGGCCTACCCGCCCTGCACGGTGCCGCACAGTGGATCATGCAGCCGCAAACCGACCGCGGCGTTGACGGTCGGCGGCGCTACGGCGCAGGCTCACGCAACATGGGCATTTCGGCACGACAGTGGCTGATCCTTCTGTGCGTGCAGTTCACGACGATCCTGTTCGGCCTCACCGCGACCAGCGTCACCGTGATCCTGCCCCAGCTCAAGGGCGCCTTGTCGGCGACGCAGGAGCAGATCTCCTGGGTGCTCACCTTCAACCTCGTCGCAACCGCCATCGCCACGCCGCTCACCGGCTGGCTGGCGGCAAAGCTCGGCTGGCGCACGCTGATGGCCTGCTCGGTCGCGGGCTTCACCGTGGCCTCGATGCTGTGCGGCCTGGTGCAGTCGCTCGAGGCGATGCTGGCGCTGCGGGTGATCCAGGGCGCGTTCGGCGCGCCGATCTT
>JAUXRT010000629.1 GCA_030681635.1 Reyranella sp. | reverse complement strand
CGCCTCGCCGTCCTCGTCAACGACTTCGGCGCGCTGCCGATCGATCGCGACCTCATCACGGGCAGCGACGGCGACACGCTGGAGATTTCCGGCGGCTGCATCTGCTGCAGCTACGGCAGCGACCTCATGGAGGCATTGCTCGACCTGCCGCGGCGCCGGCCCGGCATCGACCGGGTGCTGATCGAGACCTCCGGCGTGGCGCTGCCGGGCATGGTGGCGAGCGCGGTCGGTCTGCTGCAGGGCTACGCGCTCGACGGCACCGTGGTGCTGGCCGATGCCGAGACGGTGCGCCGCCAAGCGGCCGACGCCTATATCGGCGACACGACCACCCGCCAGCTCGCCGCCGCCGACCTGGTGATCCTGAATCGTTGCGATCTGGTGAGCGACGCGGCGCGCGACGAGACCCTGCGCTGGGTCGAGTCCGAGGCGCCCAACGGCCGCGTGGTCCCCACCGAGCGTTGCGCCGTACCAGCCGAGCTGGTGCTTGGGCTGCACCCTGGCGGCGACCGCGCATCGACCGTCTTGCGCACGCCGGGCGGCGTGGCGGCCTCGCTGCTCTACGAGTCCGTCCCGCTCACGCCCGATGGTCCCGTCGATGTCGAGCGATTGGCCCGCGCGCTCGCGGCATCCGGCTCAGGCGTGCTGCGGGCCAAGGGCTTCTTGCGAGACAGCAGCGGCCGCCTGGTGATCCTGCAAGTCGTCGGCCGCCGCTTCGAAATCACCGATGCGCCTGCCGGGGCGACGCCGGGTGCGCTCGTGGTGATCGGCCTGCGCGGCCAGCTAGACTGTGTGGGAGTAGGGCGCGCGGCCTACTTGAGTTCGTAGCTGTCGATCAGCCACGGCTCATTCTTGGCCGCGTCGATCCATTCCTTGGTCGCCGGATGGGCGAGCACGGCCGTGGCATAGGCCTCGGAATCGGCATCGAGCGCCACGCCGTAGGTGCGGAAGCGGGTGACCACCGGCGCATACATGGCATCGGCGGCGCCGAAGCTGCCGAACAGGAAGCCGTCGTCCTTGGGTGCGGCGCCGGCGAAGCGCTTGCGGCAGTCGCGCCAGATCGAAGTGATGCGCTCGATGTCGGCGCGGACGCCGGGGGTCATGCCCTTGCCGGGGAAGGAGGCGCGGATGTTCATCGGCATGTGGGTGCGCAGGTCCATGAAGCCCGCGTGCATTTCGGTCGAAATCGAGCGCGCATGGGCGCGGGCGGCCACGGCAGCCGGCCAGAATCCCGCCTCGGGTTTTAGGTCATTGAGATATTCAGCGATGGCGAGCGACTCCCAGATGGCGAGGCCGCGATGCAGCAGCACCGGCACCCGGCCCGACGGCGAGTGCTTGCGGATCGCGGCCTGCGTCTCGGGCCGGTCGAGCGGAATCACGATCTCCTCGACGTCGATGCCGGCGATGCGGACCATCAGGCCGCCGCGCATCGACCACGACGAATAGTTCTTGTTGCCGACCACCAGCGTGAAATCCGCCATACGCCCTCCTTGCCAGCCGTGCAGTTTGACCGGCACTCTTGAACAAGTGAATTACAGATTGGTGAGCATGGCCATGTCGCTGCCCTTCGTCGACCGCTCTTCTTCTTCGCTTCCTGTGCAGTTTGTCGCTCAACCCAAGTGGAAGTCCTGGCTGAAAGAACAGAGCGCGGCGCGGCGCGGCTGGATCGACTCGACCGGCGTGTCGGGCAGCGCCGGCGATGTCGTCGTGCTGCCGGGACGCGACGGTAAGGCATCGGGTGCGGTGCTGGTGCTTCCGGCCACACCCGCATTGTGGGATTTCGGCGGCCTCGCGACACGACTTCCAGCGGGCACCTGGCGATTCGACGAGAAGCTCGCGTCAGGCTCGGTGTCGATGACCGATGCGATGGTGGCGATCGGACTGGGCGCCTGGACCTTCGATCGCTACAAGGCGAAGAAGGCCAAGCAGGGGCCGCGCTTCGTCTGGCCGGCGGGCGCCGACAAGGCGCGTGCGACGGCGATGATCGAGGCGATTTCCCTGGCGCGCGATCTCATCACCACGCCGTCGTCGGACATGGGGCCGGCCGAGCTGGCCTCGGCGGTGCAGGAACTGGGCAAGGCGCACAAGGCCAAGGTCAAGGTGATCGTGGGCGACGATCTCCTGAAACAGAATTATCCGATGGTGCATGCCGTCGGTCGCGCCAGCACGCGGTCGCCGCGTCTGATCGACCTGGTGTGGGGCAAGGAGAGCGATCCCAAGGTCACGCTCGTGGGCAAGGGCGTGTGCTTCGACACCGGCGGCCTCGATCTGAAACCGGCGGGCGGCATGCTCAACATGAAGAAGGACATGGGCGGTGCGGCCACGGTACTGGCCGTCGCGGCAATGGTGATGGCGGCCAAACTGCCGGTGCGGCTCCGGCTGCTGATCCCGGCGGTCGAGAACAGCGTCGCGGGCAACGCTTTCAGGCCGCTCGACGTGGTGCCGACGCGCAAGGGGCTTTCGGTCGAGATCGGCAACACCGATGCCGAGGGTCGGCTGATCCTCTGCGATGCGCTGCATGAGGGCGCCTCGGAAAAACCCACGATGATGGTCGATTGCGCGACCTTGACCGGTGCCGCGCGCGTAGCGCTGGGTACCGACCTGCCGGCGCTGTTCTGCAACGACGATGAATTGGCCGATGGCCTTCTGGCGGCGGGCAAGGCGGTGACCGATCCGATGTGGCGGATGCCGTTGTTCGCGCCCTACAAGCGCCTGCTCGACAGCCGCGTGGCCGATCTCAACAATGTCTCGGCAGGCGGCTTCGGCGGCGCCATCACGGCGGCGCTCTATCTCCAGGCGTTCGTGCCCGACGATGTGCCGTGGGCGCACTTCGACATGATGGCCTGGAACAACATCAGCCGTCCGGGACGTCCCGAGGGTGGCGAGGCCCAGGCCGCGCGCGCCATCTTCGCCACCATCGAGAAGCGGATCGGGCGAGAAGCGGATCAGTAACCCGACTTAGCGTCCACCGTATTGATCAGCGGCTTGCCGGCGCGGATGTTCCTGATGTTCTCGATCACGCCGGGCGAGGCCGTGCGCGGATTGGTGGCGCCGGCGACATGCGGCGTCACCTGGACCCTGGGATGCGTCCAGTAGCGGTGCTCCTGAGGCAGCGGCTCCTGGTTGAAAACGTCGAGTGCCGCGCCGCTCAAATGTCCTGAGTCCAACGCGGCCAGCAGCGCCTCGTCCACGACATGGCCGCCGCGCGCCATGTTGATGAGGTAGGCGCCTTTGGGTAGCGCCGCGAAGAGCTTGGCGTTGAGCAGTCCCTTGGTATCGCGCGTGAGCGGCAGCACGTTGACCAAGATGTCGCTTTGCGCCAGCACGTGGGCAAGGCCGTCCGGGCCGTGGAACGTTTCGATACCGGGCAGTGACTTCTTTGTCCGGCTCCAGCCGGCCGTCGGGAAACCGAGTGCGGCGAACTTCTTGGCCGTGTCCTGGCCGATCGTGCCCAGGCCCAGGATGCCGATGCGGCGGTGGAGGGTGTCGACGAAGTCTTCCACCTTCCACTGCTTCGCGCGCTGGCTGGCAGCATATTTGTCGATGTCGCGGTGGTGCCTGAGCGCCCAGTAGAGGGCGTACTCGCTCATCTGGCCCACGAGGCCATTGTCCATGATGCGCGTGATCGGCACGCCCTCGGGCAATTTGTCGTCGGCCAGCAGGTGATCGACGCCCATGCCCAAGGAGACGATCATCTTCACGTTGGGAAAGGAGGCGATCAGGCCGGCGGGCGGCTTCCAGGCCAGCACGACTTCGATGTCGGCCTTGTCGCCGAGGTTTTCGAGGGTGCGGAAATCGAGCGGCCCGAGCGCCGATTCGAGCGCTTTCTTCCAGAGGACGCCGTCGGTGTCGCGGCTGATGTAGGCGATGGCTTCAGGCATGGCGTTTCCGGAACAGGTAATGCTGCAGGGCCCAGGCGACCGCCGCCAGGCCGATGCCGACCAGGTCGGTGATCGTACCCGGCGTGATCAGGCAGATCGCGGCCGCGGCCAGGACCGCGCGGGGCACCAGCGACAGTGCCTCGGTGAGCCAGCCCTCGGTCGCGCAGGCCAGCAGCCAGACGCCGATCGCGGCGGTGACGAAGGTGTGTGCGATCT
>JAUXRT010000620.1 GCA_030681635.1 Reyranella sp. | reverse complement strand
AAGATCTGGATCAGCCGCATCGCCAAGGCCGACTTCACCATCGCCATGGCCGTGACCGACACCGCGCTCGGCTCGCGCGGCGGCATCACCGCCTTCCTGATCGACAAGGGCACCAAGGGCTTGATCGTGGCGCGCGCGATTCCGATGCTGGCCGGCCAGCGCACCTACGAGGTCGTGTTCGAGGATTGCCGCGTGCCCGAGAGCCAGGTGCTGGGCAAGGTCGGCGCCGGCTTCGCGCCGATGCAGCTTCGCCTCACCGTGCGCCGTCTGCAGATGGGTGCCTGGTGCACGGGCATGGCGCAGCGCGCGCTCGACATGCTGGTCGAGCATGCCAACCAGAGGGTCACCTTCGGCCAGAAGCTCGCCGACCGTCAGGCCATCCAGTGGTGGGTGGCCGACGCCGCCATGAAGCTCCACGCCTGTCGCCTCATGGTGATGGACGCCGCGGTGAAGCAGGACGACGGCCGCGACGTCCGCATGGAAGCTTCCATGATCAAGGTCTTCGCCACCGAGATGGCGACCGAGATCATCGACCATGCCCAGCAGGCCTTCGGCGCCATGGGCGTGACGCAGGAACTGCCGCTGTCGATCATGGCGCAGAAGGTGCGCACCATGCGCGTCTATGAAGGCCCGTCGGAGGTCCACCGCATGGTGATCGCGCGGCGCATTTTGGGCGGCCGATGAGCGTGGCTACGGCGCCGGCTCGTAGGCGCCCAGATATTTCCTGTTGCGGCCCGCCGCGCGCACCAGTGGCGAGTCGGGTTTTAGCGAATAGTCGGTGCCCGACTTCACGAATCCCGGATCGACGCTGAGATCGGTGTCGGCCTTGAGATCGTAGGCCGGGTAGACGTCGACCCGTACCTTCTCGCCATCGCGCGTGGTGTAGCGGTCGACGCGCGTATAGTTTCCGTCGCGCAGCGGAAACGACTTGCTGGCGAAGTTGCCGTAGACGTCGTTGAACCCGGTCGAGCGCTTGGCGGCGACGTCGAGCAGCAGGCCGTAGGAATTGAACGCCACAATATTGTTGAAGAGTTCGACGTCGGAAGCGCCGGTGACGTAGATGCCCGTCGTGCGCTGGAGCACGATCGTGTTGTTCTCGACGATGCCGGTCGAGTCGGCGATCAGCACGCCGGTGCCATTGGCTTCGACCAGGTTCTCGCGCAGGATGACCGACCTGAATTTCTGCACGTTGATGCCACGCGTGCCGTTGCCCGAGACGGTGCTGCGTGTCAGCGAGACGGTGAGTGGTCCGGCCGGCGGGTCCTTGTCGGGATTGGCGACATAGAAGCCGTCCCGCAGGTTCTGCATGAGCAGGCTGTCGCTCACCTCGGCGGCGCTGCCGATCAGCACGATCCCCCAGCGGCCCTGGGTGGCGGTGGCTTCGACGATCTTCACCGGCCTTGCCGCCGCCGTCACGTAGTAGCCGTACTCATGGCGGCGAACCACGTTCCTGGTCAGTGTCGCCCCCGACTTGCTCAGCCAGAAGCCGTAGGCATTGTGATCGGTCTTCGCGTCGGGATTGAACTTCCCGGTCAGGATGTTGTCGGCGGCGTCGACCGTCGAGTCCGAGACCAGCACGCCGCTCCAGTTGCCGTTGAGGAGATTGCTGCGCAGCGTGCCGCGCGAGCCGTTGAACAGCCGGATGGCCGCAGTCCCGTGATTGCCGAAGACGCTGTCGCTTGCCGCCACGCCGGACCCGAACGCCGAGAGGCCGATCGAGTCAGCCGCGCCTGAGACGGTCGATTTCGACACCGCCAGCGACTTGACGCCGGAGGCGAAGATCGCCGTCTGCTTGTCGGGTACGGCGATCGTGCAGTCCGTGACGGTGACCTTGTCGACCCCTTCGAAGCCGACACCACGGCCGTTGAAAGTGAGTCGCGAAAGTGAAATCTCGCCGGGGCCCACCATGAGCCATATCGCCTTGGGCTCGATCCGGACCAATGCGCGCTCGGTGCCGCGCAGGGCGACGCCCGGCGACAGGAAAGCCGCCTCGGTGTAGCGCCCGGGGCCGAGGACGATTTCGTCGCCGGGCACGGCGCGCAGCATCGCGGCTGTCACCGTCCGGTAGTCGCCCTTGCCCGACGGGTCGACGGCGACCTTGCGCGGCGCGCGCGCCGGCACCGCCGCTCGGATCAGATTGCGGTCGGCACCTTCGGCGACCTTCCGACTGGTGAGCGCGATCGTCTGGTCGCGCTTGTCGCGCAGCACCTTGATGGTCCCGGCCTTGCCGTCCTCGGTCCAGATCTGGTCGGGCGCCCAGCCGGACACGATCTCGCCGGGCTTGATTCCCGCGAGATCCGCCGCGCCGCCGCGCACCACCGCCAGCACCAGCCCGCCGTGGGCCCGCTCGAGACCGAGATCCTTGGCCAGCACGTCGTTGATCGACATCACATAGAGGCCGAGGCCCGAGCTCCAGAACCAGCGGGGCGGCTCAGGCTGTTGTTGCTGTTGTTGTTGCTGTGCGGCGGCGGCCGCAGGGAGGAGCACGAGCGCGAGCAGCGCGACGAGGAGACGGCGCGGGAGGTTGCTCATCGCGACGCCTCCTTCTTCTCGACGATCGGCCGGCCGTCGTCGTCGCGGTTGACGTAGACCGAGAAGCGGGGAACCAGCTCGGGCGTCTCGACGGCGGCGAGCTTGTAGGTCTTGGCCCATTCCAGGTCGAGCGGCACCTTGTTCTGCTTCAGCCAACGCACGGCGGCGACCGCCTTTGCCGCCTCGCGAAGCTGCTCGAGCGCGGGAAAGGCACGCGTGAGTTCGTCATAGTGGTCGGTGAGATACTTCGCTTCGACGACCGAATTGTCTCGCATGACGCCGTCGCGCCATCCCCAGGCGGTGGCGCGCATGGTCGCCTTGGCGAACTCGAACTCGCCCGATTTCGGCGAGAGCTGCAGGACCATCTCGGCCGGGTTCCACACGAACCATCCCGAATCCTCCCACCAGTTCTTGGCCGGTGCGAGCGGCGGCTTCTTGGCTGCCGCCGGCTTGGCCGCTGCCGGCTTGGGCGTCTTCAGCTCGACATCGATCGCGCTCACGAAGCCCGGTGTCGCGGCGGGATCGATCGGCCGGCCGGTCTTCCAGTGGATGCCGTACCAGAACATGGAAAAGACCATGTCGGATTCGAACACCGCCTTGCCCAGCAGGTTGCCCTTGAGCGGCCCGTAGTAGGTGATCCGGTTGGTGCTCGGCTCGGGCATCGAGAGCGCGCCGACGCCCGGTCCGAACTCGAGTTCGACCTTGTCGCCGGCCTTGAGCGTCGGCGATACGCTCGGCAGCAGTTCCTTCTTCCAGACGACCTCGCCGTAGAGGTCCTTGCCGGTGCTGAGGACCAGCGCCGTGGGTGTGACCGCGACGATCGTGCCTGCCACCATGCCTTCGCCGCCATAGACGCAGCGGATGGCGAGCGCCAGGAATTGCGGCTCGAGGACGGGAAACTTGATCTTCTGGTCGCCGTAGATCAGCACCAGCCGCCCGTCCTCGACCGCCGCCCCCTTGATCCTGGCGCGGTCGAGCGGCGTCTGCATGGTCGCCGTCTTGTGCAACGCCACGCCGCCCGCACCGGCACGGCCGGAGCCGAACTCGGTGGTGGCCCGGCTCTTGAGCTGGCCGGGATCGCGCTGGTTGGCGTCGTTGGTCGACTGGCGGTTGGCTTCCTTGAGCTGCTGGAAGGTGCCGGAGTTGAACTCGATGGAGCGGCTGGCGGGCGGCGGCGCCTGCGCGGCCTGTCCGGTCTGTGCGGGACGGGGCGGCGGCTGCGGCGTGCCGACGATGCTCTGCTTCAGCCCCTCGGCCGTATCGGCCTTGAGCCGCGCCTCCTTTTGCCACATCTGGGCCTCGGCAGAATTCTTGGCGGCCTTCGCCTGCTGCTCGGCGTCGCGCTGCTGCTTGCGCGTCATTTCGAGCAGCTGGGCCCGCCACATCGTCTCGTCGAGCAGTGCCTTCTCCTTGCTCGGCGGCCCCTTGGTGACCGGCAGCTTCTTCTGCTCCTGCTTGATCGTCTCGATGATCTCGATGACGTCGCTGTCGTCCGACTTGGCCGCGCCCGCAGCCGGCGCGGTGGCGGGTGCCTTCTGCCCGGGCGGCGGGCTTGGCTGTGCGAAGGTGCCGCCGCCGAGCGGGAGCAGCAAGACCAGAGCCAACGCGACGACAGCTACGCGGTTGAGTTTCGACTGGCTGGACATGGTGCCCTCGCTATCTTCCGGCTTTCTTGAGTTCGATCTCGTAGAACGCGATCTGGTCCTGGGTGGCGGCCAGCCGCTGGTCGCAGGCGAGCTTGGCGCGTTGGGCGGAGACCAGCGCATTGACGATCGATTCCTTGTCGCTCTGGATCCGGTAGACGACGAATCCGGCGGCCGCCGTCTCGAACGCCGCCACCGGCACGCCGATCGCAGGGACGGCGGCGCCGAGGATGCCGGCGGCCCCCTCGAATGCCTTGCCGACGCGCTTGCCCAGCGCCTCGCCGGCCGTGAGCTGAACCGACGAGGCCGTCTTCACCGCCTCGCCCGAGACGTCGATCAACTGGCTGAGCGCTTCACGCTGCGCGGTCGGCAGTGCCAGGCGGCCGACCACCGTCAACGCCGAGGAGGCCGCCTCGACCGCCTTGGTGCGCGCGCGCTCGCGATCCGGCCCGGCCTGGGTCTGCGCAACGGCATCGATCGCCGCCTTCAACGCCGTCGTCGAGCGGACGAGCAGTTCGGCGTCGCCCGGCGACAGCCCGCGGAGATGGCGGACGAACTCCTGGCTGCTGACGACCTTCAACGCGCTCGACACGCCGTCGAAGATGACCTGCTGGCGCATTTCGCCCATCTGCTGCAGATACTCGTTCTGCTTGCTCCGCAGCTCATTGAGCTTGTCCATCTGCTTCTGCAGCCGGGCCTGGCGCTGGCGCAATTCGGCGAGTTCCCGCTCGACGAACCATAAATGGACCGGGTCGACGAACAGGTCCGGCGAGATCACCGGCAACTTGAGCACGCATTGCTGGTTGCGCCCTGTGTGGTTGGGCGAGCATTTGCACGAGGTGATGACCTGGTCGCCGCTGCGTCGCTCGCCGGCCCACGTCGCGCCGGGCGGGCAATCGGCCGCGCGCACCCCATCGCTCATCGATAAAAAAAGGACGGAACAAAGAATCCCGACCCTGGCGCTTCCAGCCATATCGAAGACTTCTTTCTCGTTGCCTGAATAAACTCTAGCAGAGGATCGCAAGGCGAAACACTGGTGGATCGAGGGGGATTCTGTCTGAAACGGCCGCCCTGCAGTCCGGGGCCGGTTGACAGGCCGGACCCGGCTACCGATCATTTTCCATGCTTGTTCAAGGGGGTACGCCATGACCTACACGCTCGATGCCTTCGTCAAGGACGCCCAGGCCGCGCTCGGCGCCGACAAGGGCCCTGGTGGCCGTGAACAGGTGCGCGTGCTGCTGGAGAAGCTGCTGACCAACAAGAGCTTCGTCGATGAGGCGGTGGGCCCCGCCGCCCCGATGGGCGCGCGCAAGCTCTACGAGGACAAGGATCTCGGCTTCGTCGTGCTGGCGCACTGCAACGCCCGGGCGCACAAGAGCCCGCCGCATGATCATGGCCCCTCCTGGGCGGTCTATGGCCAGGCGATCAATTACACCGACATGAGCGAGTTCCGGCGGCTCGACGGCGGCAAGGACGCGGGCGACGCCAGGCTGGAGCAGGTCAAGGCCTATCGCCTCAATCCAGGCCAGGCCGGTGTCTACGACGTCGGCGCCGTCCATGCCATCGACTATCCCGAGGGCAGCCGCTTCGTGCGCGTGACCGGACGCGACCTCGACTATGTACAGCGTCTGAAGTTCGACATGGCCGCCGGCAAGGCGATCACCATCGAGAGCGCCTCGGCGAGCTGAACCGCCCTCGTCTAGTCCGCGCTGGCCGGCGCTTCGGGCCGGGAGAATTCCTCGGCGGCGACGGCGAAGTTCAGGTTCTGGCCGGCCTTGAAGTAGAAAGTCGTGATCCCGAGCAATTCGCCTTGGGCATCGAACAGGCCACCGCCGGAGGAACCCTGCGAGATCGGTGCCGAGGTCTGGATCAGCTTCGAATCGTTCTGGCTGCGCTTGGACGAGACGATGCCCTCCGCGACCGTGAGTTCCAGCCCCTGCGGTGTGCCGATGGTGAGTGCGCGTTCGCCGACCTTGATGTCGCTATAAGGCCTGACACCGACCCA
>JAUXRT010000615.1 GCA_030681635.1 Reyranella sp. | reverse complement strand
TGGATGAAGAACCTCGGCACGGTGATCAACAACAAGGAAGAGGGCCTGCCCGAGCTCGGCAAGTACAACGCCGGCCAGAAGCTCGTCTTCTGGGGCCAGTCGATCCTGATCCTCCTGCTGCTCGGCAGCGGCTTCGTGCTGTGGGACACCTATTTCGCGTCCTATACGACGATCGACCAGAAGCGGCTGTCGGCCGTGATCCATGCGCTCTGCGCGATCGGCGCCATCCTGATCTGGATCGTGCACGTCTACGCCGCCATCTGGGTCAAGGGCACGCTCCGGGCCATGACCCGCGGCTCGGTCACCGGCGGTTGGGCCTGGAAGCACCACCGCAAGTGGTTCCGTCAGGAAGTCGGCAAGCCCTGAGTTCCGACCCGGACAACCCCACCACCGGCTTCGGCGAAAACATCCTGGGCGAGGTCGCCGAGGGCGATCGCGTTCGCCTGCCCGACCTCGCGACGATCTTCCGGCGCAGGGCCGAGCGGCTTCAGGCGTTGGCCACAGGGCACGAGCTGGAAGGCTTTCTCCGCCTGATCGCGGCCCTTGTCGCGGCCCAGCACGAGGCGCTGGCGGGCCTGCCGCCGGGCTCACTTCCAGGACCTGCAGAGATTGCCAAGGCGAGGCTCGTGAAGCGGGCGCCGCTCGATCCATCGACCCGGCCGCGCGACGACAGCTGGCGCGTGGCGCTCTCGCGCATCTTGGAGAAGGTGGACGACAGTGTCCTGCCGGCGCCGGCGCGGGAGGCCCGACTGGCACTCGGCCGGGCGAGCCCGCAGGATCTCGAGGCGCTGGCCGATCGCTTCCTGGGCGGCGACGTCGTGGCTGGCGAGGCCGCCCGGGCGGTCTTCGTGGCGGCCGCCCTGCAGGTCGCCTGGACGCGCATGGCGGCGCTTCTGGACAAGGACGATTTTGGAGCCAGCGAGGCCGAAGGCGGTGAATGCCCGGCCTGCGGCTCGCCGCCGGTCTCCGGCCTCATCTCACCCGGCGGGACCAAGTTCGGGCATCGGCATCTTCATTGCGCGTTGTGCGCCACGTCGTGGCGTTACGTCCGCGTGCGCTGCGTCCACTGCGGCAGCACCGACAAGGTCTCGTTCCGCAACCTCGCGGGCACGGCGTACGTCCGCGCGGAATGCTGCGAGGTCTGCCACGGCTATTCGAAGGTCTTCTACATCGAGGCCGTCCGCGTCCTCGAGCCGTTTGCCGACGATCTCGCTTCCCTCGGGCTCGACGTCCTGGTCGGTGAGGAAGGCTTCTCCCGCGTTTCCAACCCGTTTGTGCTCGGTGTCATGGAACCGGCCGACGGGTAGTTAGCCCGCGGGCCTTGCCGAAACATCTGATACCAATCGACCGAAGTTGAGACACCAACGTTACGATCGCACGGCGTATATGTTTGCCCGCGGTGCACGGGAGGGGTCTCGGTCGCCGCTGAAGTTGGGGTTTGGATAAAGTCTTGGTGTTGCGATTTGCCCTGGCGCGGAAACGTCCGGGCTGTGTGGGATAATGCTCCGCCGTGCGCGGCGAGCGCGAGGGTGCTGGCCGAAGAGAGCGAAGGGGTTCGCTTTCGGCCGGCGGGGTTCTTAAACTTGGGGATGTCATCATGAAGTTCATCAATTCGCTGTTCGCGAACGATTTCGGCTCATCGTCGACGAAGCTCGCTCTCATGATCGGCCTGTCGTCGTCGGCGGTGCTGGTCCTGGCCCGCATCGGCGCGGCGGTCGCCAGCCAATAGGATCGTCGGAAAGAGTCTGCCTTTCGTTTGATCGGCGGCCCGAGCTGAGCCATCCTGCGGCCTTGCCTGGCGCTTCGCCCGGCAAAGCCGTTCTGGGGAACTGACCCGTGTCGCGTGTCGACCGCGCCGAAGGCGCTTCAACTTTCCGTCCGCCCTCCATCGACCGCATGGCCAACTGGCCGGCGCTGGCGCCGCTGATCGCGCGTGCCGGCCGCCCGCTGGTCGTCGAGGCGCTGCGCGCCTGGGCCGAGGCCGGCCGGGGAAAGCCCGAGGTCGCTGACGAGGCCGCCTGCGCCCGCTGGTGCGAGGCCAGGCTCTCCGCCCTGATACGGCCCTCCCAGCGGCGCGTCTTCAACCTGACCGGCACGGTCCTGCATACCAATCTCGGGCGCGCCGTGCTGGCCGAGGAGGCGATCCAGGCCGCCGTCGAGGCGATGCGCTCGCCCACTACCCTGGAATACGATCTCGGCGGCGGTGCGCGCGGCGACCGCGACGACCATATCGCGCCCTGGCTGAACCGCCTTACCGGCGCCGAGGCGGCGACCGCCGTCAACAACAATGCCGCCGCCGTGCTGCTGGTGCTGAACGCGCTCGCGGCCGGTCAGGAGGTCATCGTCTCGCGCGGCGAGCTGATCGAGATCGGCGGCGCCTTCCGCATTCCCGATATCATGGCGCGGGCCGGTTGCCGCCTCGTCGAGGTCGGCACGACCAACCGCACGCATCTGAAGGATTACGCCGCCGCCATCGGTCCCGACACGGCCGCGATCATGAAGGTCCATCCGTCGAACTACGCCATCCAGGGTTTTACCAACTCGGTGCCGGCGGCCGACCTGGTGCCGCTCGCGCGCGAGAAAGGCCTGGCGCTGATCGAGGATCTCGGCAGCGGTACCTTGGCCGACCTGGAAACCTGGGGCCTGCCGCACGAGCCTACGGCGCGCGAGGCGATCGAGGCCGGCATCGATGTCGTGACCTTCTCCGGCGACAAGCTGCTGGGCGGCCCGCAGGCGGGACTCATCGTCGGCCGCAAACATCTGATCGAGCGCATCGCGCGCAATCCGATGAAGCGGGCGCTGCGCCTCGACAAGGTGCGGCTGGCCGCCCTCGAGGCGACGCTCCGGCTCTATGCCGATCCCGCGCGGCTGGCCGAACGCCTGCCCACCATTCGTTTTCTGGCGCGGCCGGCGGCCGACATCCGGGCGCAGGCCGAGCGTCTTTTGCCGGGCTTGCGCCAGGCGCTGGGCGGCGTGGCCGAGGCCAGCGTAGAGCCGGTGCGTGGCCAGATCGGCTCCGGCGCGCTGCCGGTCGATCTGCTGGAGTCGTTCGCGCTGGCGATGCGTGGCAAGCGTGTCGACCGACTGGCCGACGCCTTTCGCCGCCTGCCGATTCCCGTCATCGGCCGCATTGCCGACGACACGCTGCTTCTCGACCTGCGCACGCTGGACGACGAAGCAGCCTTCATTTCCCAGTTGGGCCAGCTCGATGTCGTGGCTGGGTAAACTCTTCGAACGGGAAGCCCCGGCCGAGCAGCGCCTGGCCGAGGCGCTCGTTGCCTGGAACGCGGCCGACTATGGCGTTGCGCTCGATCTCTGGGCGCCGCTCGCGCAGGCGGGCCATGCGCGGGCGCAGAGCAACATGGGCGCGGCCTTCCTCGAAGGCCGCGGCGTCGAGCGCGATCACGAGAAGGCCGCGGCCTGGCTGCGCCGGGCGGCCGAGCAGGGCGATGCCGGCGGCCAGCGCAACCTGGCGCTTTGCTACTACGAAGGCTGGGGCGTGCCGCAGGATCAGGTCGAGGCGGCGCGCTGGTACGAGAAGGCGGCCGAACAGAACGATCCGGATGCCCAGGACATGCTGTCGTGGATGAAGCTGGTTGGCGGCGGCTGTCCGCAGGATTACGCCGGCGCTCGGCAATGGGCCGAGAAGGCCGCGGCGCAGGGCCGTGTCGCGGCGATGGCTCGGCTGGGCGACATTTATCACAATGCCTTGGGCGTCGAGCGCGACCCCGTCCTGGCTGCCCGATGGTGGCACCACGCCGCGCGGCTGGGCCAGGCCGAGGCACAGGCGATGCTGGGGGCCGCCCATCTCGCGGGCAAGGGCGTGGCGCGCGATCCGGTCGAGGCCCTGCACTGGCTGCTGCGCGCCGAGGCC
>JAUXRT010000610.1 GCA_030681635.1 Reyranella sp. | reverse complement strand
TCACGCAGGAAAGCAATGGCCTCGTAGTTCTCGAGCCCGCCATGCTCGTTGGGCACCCACTCGCCGGCCGGGCGGATGTAGTCGCTGTAGAGCATGGAGGCCACCGCGTCCACCCGCAGGCCGTCGATGCCGTACTGCTCGACCCAGAACAGCGCGTTGCCCACCAGGAAGTTGCGCACCTCGAAGCGCCCGAAGTTGTAGATGAGGGTGTTCCAGTCGCGGTGGAAACCCTCGCGCGGGTCGGCGTGTTCGTAGAGCGCGGTGCCGTCGAAGCGCGCCAGCCCGTGCTGGTCTTTCGGGAAATGGCCCGGGACCCAGTCGAGCAGCACGCCGATCCCCGCGGCGTGAAACGCATTGATCAACGCCTTGAAGTCGTCGGGCGTGCCGAAGCGGCTGGTCGGCGCGAAGAAGCCAATCACCTGGTAGCCCCACGAGCCGGTGAAGGGATGCTCCATGATCGGCAGCAACTCGACGTGGGTGTAGCCCATCTCCTTCACGTACGGCACCAGCTGCTCGCCGATCTCGTAGTAGGTCAGCAGCTGGCCATTCGGCGCGCGCTGCCAGCTGCCAAGGTGGACCTCGTACACCGACATGGGCTTGTGCAGCCATTGGCCGGCGCGCGATCGCTCGGCCATCCAGGCCGTGTCGGTCCACTCGAACGGCTCGTCGTGCCAGACGATCGAGGCGGTCTGCGGCGGAAGCTCAAAACGGCGGCCGCACGGGTCCGACTTGAGCACCGCCTGGCCGCCAGGCCCAACCACCTCGAACTTGTAACGGTCGCCCTGGCCAAGGTCGGGCAGGAAGATCTCCCAGTAGCCGCCCGGCCTGATCGCGCGCATCGGGTGGACGCGGCCGTCCCAGCCGTTGAAGTCGCCGACCACGCTCACCCGCTTCGCGTTCGGTGCCCAGACCGCGAAGTGCACCCCGTGGCGAATGCCGTGCGTGATGGCCCGCGCGCCCAGCCGATCGTAGACGCGGTAGTGCGTGCCCTCGCCGAGCAGGTGCAGGTCGAAGTCGGTCAGCACCGGCCCATAGCGATACGCATCGTCGGTTTCGCTGGAGGAGCCGTCGGACCAGACCAGGTGGAGGCGATAGTCGAAGTCGTCGCGCCGCTCGTTGGGCACGACACCCTCGAAGAGGCCCTCGGGGTGGATGCGCGTGAGGACCA
>JAUXRT010000010.1 GCA_030681635.1 Reyranella sp. | reverse complement strand
CTCGTGGTCGGGGGGCTGCGTCGAGGGCCTGGCCGATGGGCGCGGCACGCTGCGCTGGTCGGGAGAGAACAACTTCGTCGATCAGTACGATGGTGAGATGCGCCGTGGCCGCAAGGACGGTCGCGGCATCTATATCTGGATCAGCGGCAGCCAATACGCCGGAGACCGCTACGATGGCCAGTTCCTCGACGACATGTTCCACGGCCGCGGCGTCTACCTCTGGAAAAGCGGAAACCGCTATGAAGGCGAATGGCGCAACAACGATTTCAACGGCCAGGGCGTCATGCAGTGGGCTAACGGCGATCGCTACACCGGACAATGGCAGAGCGACAAGGCGCAGGGCCAAGGCACCAAGACCGCGGCGGACGGGCGCAGCTGGTCGGGGACCTGGAACAACGGCTGCTTCCGGCAAGGCGACAAGTGGGCGACCGCCGGTACAACGGCGGAGCAGTGCGGCTTCAAGTGACGTCGCAGCTTGGCAGCTGTCCATGACCATGCGATTCTCGGCCGAGCGACAGCGAAACATCAGCAATTGATGACAGACTCCCTCAAGGTTGGCCTCGCCCAGCTCAATCCCAAGGTCGGCGACGTCGCCGGCAACCTCGCCAAGGTCCGCGCCGCGCGCGCCGAGGCGGCCAAGCAAGGCGCCGACCTCGTGCTGACGACGGAGCTCGTCCTCGCCGGATACTTCCCCGAGGACCTGGTGCTGAAGCCCGCCTTCCAGAAGGCCTGCCATGAGGCGGTCGAGGCGCTGCGCGCCGACACGCGGGACGGCGGCCCGGCGCTGTTTGTGGCCACGCCCTGGCGCGAGGACGACAAGCTCTACAACGCCATCATCGCGCTCGATAAGGGTGAGATCATCGGCAAGCGCTACAAGGTCGACCTGCCGAACTATGGCGTGTTCGACGACAAGCGCGTGTTTGCGCCCGGCCCGATGCCGGGGCCGCTGGTGTTCAAGGGCGTGCGCATCGGCGTGCCGATCTGCGAGGACGTATGGACCGCCGACGTCGTCGAATGCATCTCCGAGACCGGCGGCGAGATCCTGCTGGTGCCCAATGCCTCGCCCTACGAGATCGGCAAGACCGACGTGCGCGTGCAGCTCGGCGTGCAGCGTGTCGTCGAAAGTGGCCTGCCGTTCGTCTACCTCAACCAGGTCGGCGGGCAGGACGAGGTGGTCTATGACGGCGGCTCCTTCGCGCTGGGCGCCGATCGTTCGCTCAAGGCCAAGCTCCCGTCGTTCCGCGAGCAGGTGACGACCGTCGAGTTCCGCCGCAATGGAAAAGGCTGGGAGTGCCAGCCCGGCCCGATCGCGCCGGAATTGAGCACCATAGAGTCGGTCTACCAGGCGATGGTGATGGGCCTCGGCGACTATGTGAACAAGACCGGCTTCCCCTCGGTGGTGATCGGCCTCTCCGGCGGCGTCGATTCAGCGCTGACGGCAGCGGTGGCGGCCGATGCGCTGGGGCCCGGGCGCGTGCACGCCATCATGATGCCGTCGCCCTACACCAGCCGGGAATCGCTCGAAGACGCCGAGGCCTGTGCGAAGGCGATCGGCATCAAGTACGACACTGTGAGCATCGAGCCGGCGATGAAGGCCTTCCGCGGCATGCTGCAGCCGCTGTTCGGCAACCGGCCCGAGGACGTCACCGAGGAGAACATCCAGAGTCGTGCGCGCGGCGTCACCTTGATGGCGGTGTCGAACAAGCTGGGCGGCATGGTGCTGACGACCGGCAACAAGTCGGAAATGGCGATGGGCTACGCCACGCTCTATGGCGACATGAACGGCGGCTACAACGTGCTGAAGGACGTCTACAAGACCACGGTGTTCGAGCTCTGCAAGTGGCGCAACCAGCAGGGCCGGGTGATCCCGGAGCGTATCCTCACCAAGCCGCCGTCGGCCGAGCTGCGGCCCGACCAGAAGGACGAGGATTCGCTGCCGCCGTATCCCATCCTCGACGCCATCCTGAAGGGCCTGATCGAGCGCGACCTCGACGCGACGGCGCTGGCCGCCGAGGGCCATGACCTCGCGACGGTGAACCGCGTCTGGCGCCTGCTGGAAGGCGCCGAATACAAGCGCCGCCAGGCGCCGCCGGGGGTAAAGATCACGTCACGCCTGATCAGCCGCGAACGCCGCTACCCGATCGTGAATGGGTTCTTAGGCCGAGCCGGAGGCTCGGCCGAGTAGCGACAGGACATTGCGCAGCAATGTCCGAGAGCGTCGACCGGACCGCGAGCCTCCGGCTCGCTCATGTGTCATAGAAGTGAAAAGGAAAGGGAGCGACGTGGGCAGGACGCAATTTCTGATGCTCGGCTGGTTCTGTCTGCTGCTCAATGGCTACGAGGCCGGATCGGCCCTGGTCACGGGTCGCATCAGCGGCCTGGCCAGTTACTCGAACCCGGATCCCCCCACGTGGGAAGGCAGGCCGGAGACGTACCTGGTCTTCCTGGTTTTCTATCTCGCGCTTTGCGGCCTCGGGATCGGGCTGCTCCTCAAGGCGCGGAACATGCCCCGCGGCAGATGAGTCGATCAGGCGCGGCGGCGCAGGCGGGGCATCTTCTTGGAGATCCGGGGCAGGCTGTCGATGTAGGCCACGGCATCGCCCACGCTCAGGAGTTGCTTGGCCTCCTCATCGGAGATCTCGATGTGGAAGGCGTCCTCGAACGCCATGGCCAGCTCGACGGTATCGAGACTGTCGGCGCCGAGATCGTCCACGAACCGTGACTGTTCGGTGATCGGGCCGCCGGCCGAGCCCAGATGCTCGTCGACGATACGCTTCACGCGCTCCAGGGTTTCGGACATCGCACACCTCGGCCTTCTACGGGCCCGTACTTAACGACTCGCGACCGGAAGGGGTTGCCGGTCGAACGGTCGACTTTCGACCAGTTTATCACATCAGGAGCAGCCTGACTCGTTCTTCATGCGCCCATTCTTCATGCGCTATGGACGACGACGGTGAAGCCTTCCTCGGGCGTCGGCGGCACGAAATAGCGCGTGAAAAGCGCAAAGTCGGCGTCGCTTGCCTGGTAGGGATGCGCGCCGGCGGCGTTGCGCGCGCGCAGCCGCTGCAGGCAGGTCTCGTCCGGGACATCGAGGAAGTGCAACTCATGGGCAGCGCCGGCCTCGTCGATCAGGGTTCGCATCCAGCGGCGGGAAGCCAGCGTGTTCGCCTGGAAATCGAGAACCACCGACAGGCCGGCCTTCAGCAGCGCCACGACGTGCGGGCCCATCGCGGCGCGGACGCGCGCGGAATACTTGGTGTAGTCGTCGATGGTCTTGAGTTCGTCAGGAAACAGCGTCGCGTTGAAATGGTCCTCGCTGATGAGGACCGTGGCCGGTCGCGCCGCCAGTTGCCTGGCGAGCGTGGATTTCCCGGCGCCGATCTTGCCGCACAAAAGATAGAGCGTCGTCACAGCCTGAGCAGGTTGCCGTAGCCCTGGACCGGCGTCCTGACGCCCGAGAGCCGGAGGCAATGCCAGAGGCTCGCCTGGTTGGCCGAGATCACCGGCCGCTTGAGGTCCTGCTCCAGCGTCTCGAGGATCGCCACGCAGCGGAAGCCCGTGCCGCCGATCAGCACGCCGTCGGCCTCGGACGGGCAGGCGGCGCGGATCTGGGCATAGAGCGGCTCGACCTCCTGCTCGAAGCCCATGCCGAGGCCGTAGAGATCGCCGGGCGGCACGTCGCGCCATTTGCGGCCCGGGTCCATGCGGTGGTGGCCGGACGGCGCAAAGCCGTGGTCGGTGTAGTAGCGGACGGCGGCCTTCGCCGTGTCGTCGGGAAACCACGGCGGCAGGACCAGGAACGGCCGCTTCACACCCGAGGCCCTGAGTGCCGCCATCGTATCGAGGCCGTTGGTCGTGACCTTGGCGGCCTTGGCCAGCGCGCCGGAGCCCACCACCGCGGCAATGCCCGACGCGGTGGCCTCGTCCCACCCCGGGCCGCCCACCACGCTGCTCGTGGTGTGGCCGAGCAC
>JAUXRT010000134.1 GCA_030681635.1 Reyranella sp. | reverse complement strand
GAGCGCGCCATCGAGCTGCGCGAGCTGGTCCATCGGCTGTTCGATGCCCATGCGCAGGCCAAGGCCCCGGCGGCGCGCGACGTCGAGAGCCTGAACGCGGCCCTGTCGGAGGCGCCGGCGCGCACGACGCTGCGGCGCGAGCGCGGCGGCTATGCCTGGGATATCGACATGCGTTCAGGGACCGCGCTCGCCCTGCTGGCGCCGGTGCTGTGGACGGCGGGCGATCTGCTGGCCGGCACCCGGCTCGACCGCGTCCGGCGCTGCGCCAATCCCGAATGCGGCTGGCTGTTCCTCGACGACAGCCGCGCCGGCAAGCGGCGCTGGTGTTCGATGTCGTCCTGCGGCAACCGCGCCAAGGCGCGGCGGCATTATCACAAGAAAGCGCTTTCATAAGCGCTGGCGGGCGGCAGCGCTTGTAATCAAGCGCGAGAGCCCGCACGGCAGGCATTGCGCACCTGGATTCGTTCTGCACCGCGCGGCGCCTTAGCTCCTTAGCGGCAACAAAAAAGGGGCCCGGTGGGGCCCCTTCTCATTCGCGGCAGTTGTTCGCCCTTAGCGGAGGATCGACTGCAATTTCATCGCGACACCCATGTCGCCTTCGATCTTGAGCTTGCCGGTCATGAATGCGGTCATGCCGTCGAGCTTGCCGTTGATCAGGTCGTCGAAGTCACTGAAGTCCATCTTGATGGTGCAATCGGCGGCCTTGTCGTCATTGCTGACGGCGGGCGGATTCTGATTGCCGTCGATGTGGACGAAGCCCTGGTCGGTAGCGAACTTTACGCTGTTTCCGAAGGCCGACTTCTTCGAAGCACCTTCCTTCATTTTCGCGGTGATTTCCTGCAAGGTCATGAACGAGTTCCTCCAGTCGGCCAATGGTCTGGGGGCTTACTTGACCTTTACGTAAACGTCAAATACAGGCCGATAAACGGCCGTTCAGTCCGGAGGAAACATGACGTATCGCTCGGTCTTCAAACCGGGGTTGTTTGAGGGCCAGACCGTCGTCGTGACCGGCGGCGGCAGCGGCATCGGCCGCTGTACCGCGCACGAAATCGCAGCCCTCGGCGCACACGTTGTCATCACCGGCCGCAAGCAGGAGAAGCTCGACGTCGTGAGGGCCGAGATCGAGGCCGCGGGCGGCACCTGCGAAACGCACATCTTCGACATCCGCGAGGAGGCCCAGGTCAGGGAAGCCGTCACCGCCATCGTGGCGAAGAACGGTCGCATAAATGGCCTGTTCAACAATGCCGGCGGCCAGTTCCCCTCGCCTGCCGCCAGCCTCAGCGCCAAGGGCTTCGACGTGGTCGTGCGCAACAACCTCACCGGCGGCTTCATCGTCAGCCGCGAGATCTTTACGCAATCCATGCAGAACCACGGCGGCTCGATCGTCAACATGACGGCGGACTACCGCAACGGCTTCCCCACCATGGCGCACACCGGCGCCGCGCGCGCCGGCATGGCCAACCTCACCATGACCTTGGCCTACGAATGGGCGGTCGCCGGCGTGCGGGTGAATTCCGTGGCCCCGGGCTGGATCGCCTCCTCGGGCATGGACACCTACACCGGCGACTTCAAGGAACAGATCCCCAAGCTAAAAGGCTATTGCCCGCTGGGCCGTCTCGGCACCGAGAGCGAGGTGTCGGCGGCCGTATGCTTCCTGCTGAGCGATGCCTCGGCCTATATCACCGGCACCGAGATCAGGATCGACGGCGGCGTGCCGCTCGCCAACCGCTCGGTCGACCTGCCGGCCACCAACAAGTCGCAGGCCTTCAACGGCTTCCATCTCGCCAAGACGCCTAAAGTTCTTGGAGGCGAGTAGCCATGCCGGTCCTCGAAAGCCAGGTCGACGCCAACAGCGACGAATTCAAGCGCAACCGCGAGCGGATGCTGGCAGCGATCCGGGAGTTCCGCGACGCCGAGGCCGCTCTGCAGGCTGCCACCGAAAAGGCGCGCCCCCGCTTCGCCGAGCGCAAGCAACTGATGCCGCGCGAGCGCATCGCGCTGCTGCTCGACCGCGGCGCGCCGTTCCTGGAACTGATGCCGCTCGCGGGCTACCGCATGCACGACGACAAGGACGGTTCCAGCGCCGGCGGCGGCTCGGTCTCGGGCATCGGCTATGTCGAGGGCGTGCGCTGCGTCGTGTCGGCGTCGAACAGCGCCATCAAGGGCGGCACGGTGGCGCCGTCAGGCCAGCGCAAAGGCCAACGCGTTCAGCAGATCGTCATGGAGAACAAGCTGCCGGTGGTGAATCTGGTGGAATCGGGCGGCGCCAACCTGATGTACCAGGCCGAGATCTTCATTCCGGGCGGCCGCGGTTTTGCCAACCAGGCGCGCATGTCGGCGCGCGGCATCCCGCAGGTGACGGTGGTGCACGGCTCCTCGACGGCGGGCGGCGCCTACCTGCCGGGCCTCTCCGACTACGTCATCATGGTGCGCAACCAGGCCAAGGTGTTTTTGGCCGGCCCGCCGCTCTTGAAAGCCGCGACCGGCGAGATCGCGACCGACGAGGAGCTGGGCGGTGCGGAGATGCACGCCACGGTCTCGGGCGTGGCCGAATGGATGGCCGAGAACGATTCCGACGGCATCCGCATGGCACGCGAAGTGATCGCCAAGTGGCACTGGAACGACAAGCTGCCGCCACACCGCGACCGGACGTTCAAGGAGCCGCTCTACGACATCGGCGAGCTCTGCGGCGTGGTCCCGCCCTCGCACAAGGATCCCTACGACGTGCGCGAGGTGATCGCCCGCCTGGCCGATGGCTCGGACTTCCTCGAGTTCAAGGGTCTCTTCGATCAGCAGACGATCTGCGGCTGGGCCGAGATCGAGGGCGAGCCGGTGGCCTTCATCGGCAACAACGGCCCGATCACCACCAAGGGCTCGGTAAAAGCCGCGCAGTTCATCCAGCTCTGCTGCCAGCAGGGCACGCCCATCGTCTACCTGCAAAACACCACCGGCTACATGGTGGGCACCGAGGCGGAGCGCGGCGGCATCGTCAAGCACGGCTCCAAGATGATCCAGGCGGTGGCCAATGCGACGGTGCCGCAGATCA
>JAUXRT010000605.1 GCA_030681635.1 Reyranella sp. | reverse complement strand
GGCCTCGTGCCGATCGCCAAGGCCGAGTTCGACGCGGTCATGAAGGAAGCCAACCAGATTGCGCGCAAGCGCCAGGACGTCCACGTCTCGGCCGCCGACCTGATCAAGATTCCGTCGGGTCCGAAGACCGAAGCCGGCCTGCGCCAGAACGTGGCGGTGGGCATCGGCTATGTCGAGGCGTGGCTGCGCGGCATCGGCTGCGTGCCGCTGTTCAACCTGATGGAAGACGCCGCCACCGCCGAGATCAGCCGCGCCCAGGTCTGGCAGTGGGTGCGTCACAACCAGAAGCTCGACGACGGCCGCCAGATCACTAAGGAGCTGGTGCGCCAGATCGTGCGCGAGGAACTCGACAAGGTGAAGGCGCAGATGGGCGACGAGGCCTACGCCAAGGGCCGTCACGAAGAAGCCGCCCAGCTCATGATCGATCTGGTCGAACAGCCGCAGTTCTACGAGTTCCTCACCCTGCCGGCCTACGACCGGATCATTGCTGACGAGAAGAAGGCGGCTGCTTGAGGTTGATCATGGTTCAGATTGTTTACGACGTTACCAAGGCGGGCGCGGCCGACGCGCCTGCGATCGGGGCGCCCGGGCGCCCGTGGCTTACCTACGCCGGTCTCAAGAAGCTGGTCGACGATACGCTGGCGACCCTGAACGGAGTCGGCATCGGCCGCGACGATCGCGTGGCCATGGTGGTGCCGAACGGGCCGGAAATGGCCTCGTCCTTCATCGCCGTCGCCTCGGGCACCAGCTCGGCGCCGCTCAATCCGGCCTATCGCGCCGACGAGTTCGAGTTCTACCTCGACGATCTCAAGCCCAAGGCCGTGATCGTGCAGCAGGGCATGGACAGCCCGGTGCGCGGCATGGCCGGCAAGGTCGGCGTGCCGATCATCGAGCTGGTGCCGGTGGCCGATGGGCCGGCCGGACTCTTCACGCTCGACGTCTCGACGCTGAAGCCGGCTAAGGCCGCCAAGCCCGGCCCGTCGCAAGGGGGCGAGATCGCGCTGGTGCTGCACACGTCGGGCACCACGGCGCGGCCCAAGATCGTGCCGCTGTCGACGGCGAACCTCGCGGCCTCGGCGCGCCACATCGCGGCGTCGCTGTCGCTCACGCCGAAGGACCGCTGCCTCAACATCATGCCGCTGTTCCACATCCACGGGCTGATCGCCGCGACGCTGTCGTCGCTCGGCGCCGGCGCGTCGGTGTCGTGCACGCCGGGCTTCAACGCGCTGCGCTTCTTCGCCTGGCTCGAAGAGGTGAAGCCCACCTGGTACACGGCGGTGCCGACCATGCATCAGGCCATCCTCGGACGCCTGCGCAACAATGCGGAAGCGGCGAAGGCTGCAAAGCTGCGCTTCATCCGCTCCTCGTCGGCCTCGCTGCCGCCGCAGGTCATGGGCGAGCTCGAGGCGGCATTCGACTGTCCGGTGGTCGAGGCCTACGGTATGACCGAGGCCAGCCATCAGATGGCGTCCAACGCGCTGCCGCCGGGCAAGCGAAAGCCGGGCGCCGTCGGCCTGCCGGCCGGTCCGAAGATCGCCATCATGGACGATGCTGGCCACATGCTCTCGCAAGGCACGATTGGCGAGGTCGTGATCCAGGGCCCCAACGTGACGGCGGGCTACGACAACAATCCCGACGCCAACCTGAAAGCCTTCGCCGACGGCTGGTTCCGCACCGGCGACCAGGGCCGCTTCGACGAGGACGGCTACCTGTTCCTGACCGGGCGCCTGAAGGAGATCATCAACCGCGGCGGCGAGAAGATCAGCCCGATCGAGGTCGACACCATCCTGATGGATCATCCCGCGGTCGAGCAATGCGTGACCTTCGCCATCCCGCACTCGAAGCTGGGGGAAGAGGTGGGCGCTGTCGTGGTGCTGCGCGCCGGGATCGAGTGCACGGAACGCGAGCTGCGCGACTTCGTGGCCAAGCGCGCCGCCGATTTCAAGGTGCCGCGCAAGGTCGTGTTCGTGACCGAGATCCCCAAGGGCGCGACCGGCAAGCTGCAGCGCATCGGCCTGGCGCAGAAGCTCGGCCTCGGCGAGACGGCGTAACATGACATCGATCTGCGTCTTCGGCGCAGGCGCGATCGGCGGCCTGATGGCCGCCAAGCTCGAGATGGCGGGCACGCCGGTCACCGTCGTCGCACGCGGCCCGCATTACGAGGCGATGCGGGCCAAGGGGCTCGTGCTGAAGAGCGAGGGCACGGAGACGGTCACCAAGCCGAAAGTAGCGACCGATCCCAAGGAGATCGGCCCGCAGGATTATCTCGTGTTGACGCTAAAAGCCCATTCGCTGATCCCGGCGCTGGCGCAGATCAAGCCGCTGATCGGACCCGACACCACCATCGTCACGGCCATCAACGGCATTCCCTGGTGGTACACCTACAAGCTGGGCGGCGAGTTTGAAGGACGGCGCATCGACTCGGTCGACCCCGGCGGCGCCCTGTCGGCGGCGTTCCCGCCGTCGCAGGTGCTGGGCAGCATCGTCTACCCGGCGGCGGAGATCGCCGAGCCCGGCGTCATCGAACACACCTACGGCGATCGCTTCACCCTGGGCGAGCCCGACGGCAGCCGCAGCGAACGCGCGGCCAAGCTCTCGGAACTGCTCATCAAGGCCGGCCTGAAAGCGCCGGTGCGGCCGCGCATCCGCGACGAGCTCTGGATCAAGCTGTGGGGCAACATGGCGTTCAACCCGGTGAGCGCGCTCACCGGTGCCACGCTCGACAAGGTGATTTCCGATCCCGGCACCCACGCCGTCTGCCGGGCGGCGATGATCGAGGGCCAGGCCGTGGCCGAGAAGCTCGGCGTGAAGTTCGCGCTCACCGTCGACAAGCGCATCGCCGGCGGCGCCGAGGTCGGCGCGCATAAGACATCGATGCTGCAGGATCTGGAGAAGGGCCGTCCGCTCGAGATCGAGGCGCTGCTGGGGGCGGTGGTCGAGATGTCGGA
>JAUXRT010000604.1 GCA_030681635.1 Reyranella sp. | reverse complement strand
ATTGTTCTTTCCCGATCCCATGGTTGCGACCTTGCAGCCGGTGCGGGGATCGGTGACCCAGGCTGCCGGCGGCTTCGCCGTTTGCGCCAGGGCGGCCGAACCGAAGATCAAGGCGAGCGCGGCGAGGCATATCGACTTCATGGCTGAACTCCCCCTCAAGCTCAGGACCGACGCAACTCGAAATGTGACACGCAGTACCGGCGAACGTCCAACGTCCAACGACAAAAATGAGGCCCTGCCCCCGGCACGGCCGCGATGACATGGTACGCACAGCTATAACCAGTCGCTCGAACGCATGCTCCGCGTCCTGGTCGGGCTCGGCCTCATTGCCGGCGCCGCGACCGGACTTTGGCGACAGAGGGGCGTGTTCACCGCCCCGACGTCAGTAGGCGGGCGAGACCTTCCAGAGCTTGTCCAGGCGCGCAGCATCCTCCCGGATGCGCTCACGCAGCAACTGATCGCTCTTGATGTACTTGCGGGGATACATCGCGATCATTTGAGCGAATTCAGCTTTGGTGGCGCCCTCAGCTTGCGCCGCTGCAATCGCCCCCTTGGCAACATCCTCGTCCGGGCGATTAGAAGCGAAGGGTGCTGTGCCGAAGCCAAAGCAGCCCGAAACCAGATCCGTCCAAGCCATGTCGCCCCCCAATGCAGAGCCACCTTCTATAGGGTTCCACCGTGATCTCAATGGCTAGAACATCGGGTGACGCTTCAGCCAGGCGGCCAAGGCCAGGGCGACGAAGCCGGGCGCGAGGTACCCGATCATGCTGGGGTAGCCGAGATAGCCGCCTCCGAGGAAGATATCGGCCATAGCACGGAGGCCGAAATCGTCGGCGACCCAGATGAGGCCGTAGCACGTCAGGAAAAAGAGCGTCGCCATCACGAGCCAGGCGATGCCGAACTTCTTCACGACTGGGACACCGGCCGCCTGCCGTCAGGGCGAGATCGGCCGCCCGGCGTCGGCCAGCACCTTGCCGCCGAGGCCGATGAAGCAGACGCCGGCCGCGCGCTCGATCCAGTGCCGGGCCCGCTGGAAGCGGCGCATCACCGGGCCGGAGGACATGAAGAGGCTGACGCAGGAATACCAGGCGAGCGACGAGACGGTGACGAGGCCGATCATCACGCCCATCAGCCACACCGGCGTGGAGGCGGTGACGGCCGTGGCGAAGACGCTGGCGAAGAGCACGATCGCCTTGGGATTGGTCAGCGTGACGAGGAAGCCGAACAGGATCGCTCGGTGCCGGGCGGGCGGGTTGGCCTGGTCGAGGTCGATCGCCTGCGGCCTGGCGCGCAGCAGCTTGATGCCGAGGAAGATGAGGTAGGCGCCACCCAGCAGACGCACGGCCCAGGTGAGCCACTGGTATTTCACCAGGATGGCCGACAGGCCGAGCAGGCTCAGCGTCGCATAGAGGCAAAGCCCCAGCGAGACGCCCAGCGTCGTCAGCAGGCCGGCGCGCGTGCCATGGGTCATGGACGAGCGCACGACGGCCACGAAATCCGGCCCCGGCAGGATGAGGGCCGGGATGAAGATCGCGAATACGCCGATCAGGACCAGGGCATGTTCCATGGAAATCGAAGTGCCACGCTACCTGACCGACTGCAAGGGCCGGGCGCCTTACTCGCCCAGACGCTTCGCCCGCCACTCCCAGGGTGCATCGAACGCGCCGGCCCAGAGGCCGCGCAGGTTCGCCCGGGCGTCCTCTTCCTCGGCGGCGTAGTCGGTGCCGTGCCGCACCAGCACCATCGCCCAGCCGGCACGGACCATCTCGGCGCCGAGATCCATGGTGCCCGCCCGGCAGAGCGCGGCGACGCGGCCATATTGATCGCTGGCACGCGGCTCGCAGACGACCTGAGCAGCCGCGGCATCGATGGTCCTGTCGCCGGTCGGGATGGCCGGCGTGAGAAGCGAGCGGAGATAGGCAGCGGCGGCGCGGCCGCAGGCATAGTTCAGGCCGTCACGCTCGCAGGCCTGGACGAGTTCGGGCGCATCGATGCCCCAGAGCCGGAAGGTCCGGCCGTCGACCCGGAGCGTGTCGCCGTCGACGACGCGCGCCGTCCCCGCCACGCCCGGCGACTGGTCGGCTTCCGACGGCGCGCCGGGACGAGCCGCCGCGGCCTTGTCGGTAGACGCCGGCGCGGGCGTTGCTGCAGATGTTGTGGGGGGTTGCAGCGGCGCCCGGATATTGGGCACCGGCGCCCTTCCGGTGGCAGCCTGCGGCGCCTGGGCCAATGCCGGCCATGTGGCGAACAGGCCGAGCAACAGAAGGAGCGCCGCGCGCGTCACCTTCGTCCTACGCGGGCTGGTTGGCTTTCAGGAACGTCCCGATGTGCCGCACCGCCAGAGGAATCTTCTCCTTCGTGTCCTTCCACGGATACATGCTGACCTGCGCGTTGGGCGCGAGCATCGCCGACTCCATCGCCACCGCATAGGGATGCGGCGGGATATCGTCAGGCAGGACCAGGAGCGGCGTCTTGCAGGCGCGCGCGAAGTCGCGGTTCACGGTGAACACGAAGTCGGGGTTGGCGCGGTACATCTTGGCAAGGAAGGCGCTCACCGTCTCCATCGTGATCTCGGGCCGCCGCGCGACGAGTGCCGGGCCCCAGCCCTTCATGTTGTTCTCGTAGAACTGGTCGGGCAGCTCGGGCCGGTGGCCGGAAGGCTGCGTGAGCACCGCAGCGACGACCCGGTCGGGCGCGCGCTTCAGCATGTTCCAGATGAAGGGACCGCCGATGCAGTAGCCCAGGACCAGGAACTGTTTGATGCCGAGGTGATCCATCAGGCCGAGCTGGTCGTCGGTGTGGGAGTCCCATGGCCGGTCGCTCTCGAGCGGACCTGACGATTGTCCGCCATTGGCGTTGCGCAGGTCCGCGGCGATGCAGCGGTAGCGGTCCTTGAACTCTTTCATCGCGCTGAACGGATGCGTGGTGTCGAGGCCGGCGATCGTCGAATTCAGTCCGCCGCCGGGAATGATCAGGAGCGGAAAGCCCTTGCCCGCTTCTTCGTAATGGATGCGGACAGCGCCTCTTTCGTAGAACGGCATGGCAGTTCCTCCCTGCCCGGCAGGGTGCCACGCGGATGCCGTGGTCTCAACCAACCGCCGCGCATGCGGCCAGGAACATCGCCTCAAAACGAAAGGGGCTCCGGAACCTCGCGGTCCCGGAGCCCCCTCCATGATCGGTGTCGCTAGCGGATGATCGTTGCCTTGATGGCGGTCTGCTGGCTGAACACGGTGGTGATCACGTCGCCCGGCTGCAGCGTGCGGAGTGCCGCCTTGCCGGCGTCCGTGACGACCTGCGGCATCTGGATGACCTCGCCGCTGTTGGGCGACGGCTTGTCGGGTTCGCCGCCGGAGGCGTTGATGAGGAAGATGGTGTTGGTGGCAGGGTCGACCTTGGTGACCATGCCGTCCATGTTCCACAGGCGGATGCGCTGCTGGGCATCGGGAATGCCCTGGAGCCGCGCGCCCTTGGCCATCATCGCCTTGCCGCGCGCGACCGAGTCGGGCGTCTTCTTGGCGATCAGGAAGTCCATGTAGTCGTACCAATGGACATCAACGATCTGGCCGACCTTGAGCGACGCGAAGTTCGCGACGAGATCGGCGGCCTTCATCTTCACCCGGCCGAGATCTTCCCAGATGATGGAGAAGCTGCGCGTCTCCGGATGGATGATGTGGATCGTGCCGCGCTTGAAATTCTGCAAGCTGTTCGGCACCACGAGATCATCCTGGGCGGCCGCCTGATGCGACAGGACAGGCAGGACGCCTGCCGCGAGCGCGGCGCCTCCCAGCAGCTTCAGTGTCGTACGGCGATTGGTCTGCATGATATCTCCCTTCTCATTACAAAAACGAGGCCTTCGAGGCCGGCCTCGCCTGAGAGCAAAATTGGCCCCCCGCCGGCCCTCCATCGGATGGCCGGTGAAACAATTTAGCCGGGAAATGCAGATACTGACAAATCCATCCGCTGCATATCTTCGACGAATGCTTTCAGTGCTTCCGCAGGAAGAAGTTACTTCGCCGCCACAACCTCGATCTCGACCAGCATGGCGGGATCGGCGAGGCCCTGGATGATCAGCAGGGTCGAAGCGGGATAGGGTTCTTTGATGACCTTGTCGCGTGCGGTGCGGTTGGCGAGGATGAAGCGGCTGTCGGTCAGGAAGGACGTGATCTTGACGATGTCGCCGTAACCCATGTCGGCGGCCTTCAGCACTTCACCGATGTTCTTCCAGACCTGGTCGCATTGCGCTTCTATGCCGTCCGCCAGTTTGCCCGCACCGTCGAGGCCGACCTGGCCCGCGACGAAGACGATGCGCGCGCCGGGCGGGATCTCGCAGCCCAGGCTGTATTTGCCGGCCAGCGCCACGGATTTCGGATTGTGATACTTGTTCGCCATAGACGTTTCTCCCATGTATGAACCCTACGGTTTCAGGCCCTTAGGCTTTCAGGTTGGAGAGCATGGCGTCAAGCATCAAGCACGTGCACATCGTGGGCGGCGGCCTCGCAGGCAGCGAAGCGGCATGGCAGCTCGCCGAGGCAGGCGTGCCGGTGGTGCTGCACGAGATGCGGCCCACGCGCGGCACCGAGGCACATCTGACGGAAAATCTCGCCGAGCTCGTCTGCTCCAACTCCTTCCGCTCCGACGATGCGGCGAACAATGCCGTGGGCCTGCTGCATGAGGAGATGCGCCGCGCCGGCTCACTGATCATGCGTGCCGCCGATGCCCACAAGCTGCCGGCGGGCGGTGCGCTGGCCGTCGACCGTCACGGCTTCTCGGCTGCCGTGCAGGAGACGCTGCTCGCCCATCCGCTGGTGACTCTGGAGCGCGCCGAGGTCGCGGGCCTGCCGCCCGAGGACTGGGACAGCGTGATCGTGGCGACGGGACCCCTCACCTCGCCCGCGTTGGCCGAAGCGCTCGCCAAACTCACGGGCGAGGAGTCGCTCGCCTTCTTCGACGCCATCGCGCCGATCGTGCATCACGAGAGCATCGATCTCACCATTGCGTGGAAGCAGTCGCGCTACGACAAGGGCGGGCCTGGAGGCGACGGCGCCGACTATCTCAACTGCCCGATGGAGAAGCCCGAGTACGAGGCGTTTGTCGCCGCGTTGCTGGCGGGCGACAAGACCGAGTTCAAGGAGTGGGAGGCGAACACGCCCTACTTCAATGGTTGCCAGCCGATCGAGGTGATCGCGGCGACGGGACCGCAGACGCTGCGTTTCGGGCCGATGAAGCCGGTCGGCCTGCGCGACCCGCGCACCGGCCGTCGGCCGTGGGCGGTGGTGCAGCTGCGCCAGGACAATGCGCTGGGCACGCTTTGGAACATCGTGGGCTTCCAGACCAAGCTGAAGCATGGCGAGCAGACACGCATCTTCCGCACCATCCCCGGCCTCGAGAAGGCCGAGTTCGCGCGGCTCGGCGGGCTCCATCGCAACACCTTCCTCAACAGCCCGCGCCTGCTCGATGCAACCTTGCGGCTGAAGGCGATGCCGCGCCTCCGGTTCGCCGGCCAGATCACCGGCTGCGAAGGCTATGTCGAGAGCGCGGCCGTCGGCCTGATGACGGGACGTTTTGCAGCCGCCGAGCGCCATGGCCGCACGCAGGCGCCGCCGCCCGCGACCACGGCGATGGGCGCGCTGCTCGGCCACATCACCGGCGGTGCAGACGCCACGACCTTCCAGCCGATGAACGTCAACTTCGGCCTGTTCCCGCCGCTGTCGCCTGACGCGGGGGCCCCGACCAAAGGCAAGGAGCGCAAGCAGGCGATGAGCGCGCGGGCGCTGAAGGATTTCGACAACTGGTTGGGACAACAGCATGCGCCTATTGCAGCCTGACCCTGCCGCCGCCCTGCTGGGGCTGCGCGCCATGAAGACCGTCGCCTCGGCCAACGGGCCGATGAGCCCGGTGCGGCGGACGCTCCTCGACGCGGCGCGTCGGGTGATCCTCAAGGTCGACGCCGACGTCGACGCGCTCGACCCTATCAAGCCCCTCGAGTTCGCCGCGGGCTTCACGTCACCCGAACTGCGCGAGCAATTCACCAACGGCATGCTGGTGATGGCGCTGTCCGACGGCGTGCCGCCGCGCGAGATGGTGGCCGAGGTAGAAGCCTTCGCGACGGCGATCGGCGTGTCGACGCCGGCGCTCGTGGACCTCCGGCTGCTCACTGAACGGCACATGACGATCTTCAAGATCGATTTCCTGCGCCGCAGCCAGATTGCCGACATCATGAAGAACCAGCTCGCGCAGAAGGGCCCGCTCGGCCTTGCCAAGGCCGTTCTGACCATGCGCGGCGTGATGGAGGACCCGGCGCTGGCGGCGCGCTACCGCGCCTGGAACGACCTGCCCGAGGGAACGCTCGGCCGCTCCCTGGTCGAGTTCTATGCGCAGAACGGTTTCAGCCTGCCCGGCGAACGCAAGGGCTTCCCGGAGGCGGGCCTCTATCATGACCTCTGCCACGTGCTGAGCGGCTACGGCACCGACCCCGAGGGCGAGGTGCAGGTCGCGGCCTTCACCGCCGGCTTCAAAAAGGAGCGCCCGCTCTTCATCATGCTGTTCGCCGTGCTGATCTTCAGCACCGGCGTCAACATGCGGCCCACCAACGAGGATTTCACGACCGTGGGCGTGCTGGGCAAGCCCGGCATGGCCGAGCGCCTGTTCGCGGCCATGGAGCGCGGCGCCCGCGTGAACCAGGACCTGTCCGACAAGTGGGACTACTGGGCCATGGCGGCGCTGCCGCTCGACGAGGTGCGCCGGCGACTCAACGTCGTGCCCGCGAGCACCTAAGGCGAAACAATCCGTAACGATCCGCAATGTTGGGTAACCAAACGTTATTTCACAGGCACCGGCGAATGGAGTGACATGGTCTCATCCATCGACGGAGAGAGCCATGCTCGCCACGCAGGAACGGGCCACCGATATCGGTCACGATGTGATGCAGGAGATCTTCCGCCTGCTGGCGCCATACCAGGTGGGCGGCAAGGGCATCACACCGCAGACCGTGATCTCGACCGGCCTCACGGTCGATTCGCTCACGATCATGGACGTGATCATGGAGCTGGAGGACCGCTTCGACGTCACCATCCCGATGAACGTCGTGGCCGAGATCGACACGATCGACCAGCTCGCGGAAGCCGTCATGAGGCTGCGCTGATGTCCCCATGAGATAAGTTCGCGAGCGCCCGGCACGTTGCGTGCTAACTAGTCGGCAATGACCCCCGCAGAACGCCGGCAGATGATGCTGGCCGGGCCGATCGTGCCCACCATCCTGGCCCTTGCCGTCCCCAATGTGCTGAACGTGGCCATGCAGAGCCTGGTCAGCATCTCCGACGGCTGGTTCGTGGGCCAGCTCGGCAGCACCACCGCGCTGGCGGCCCTCGCCCTCGTTTTCCCGGCACAGATGACCTTGGGCATGATGTCGGCCGGCGCCATGGGCGGCGGCATCTCCTCCTCGGTGGCGCGCGCCCTGGGTTCGGGCAACAAGGCGGCGGCCGAGGCGGCGGCGGCGCATGCGCTGGCGATCGCCTTGGGCATGTCCGTCCTGTTCGCGGTCGTCTTCGTGGGCTTTGGCCGGCTGATCTTTGGCGCGCTCGGCGGCAGCGGCGGCGCGCTCGACGGCGCCGAGGCCTTCGCCACCATCCTCTTTCTGGGCTGCACCGTGCACTGGGTCGCCAACTCCATGGCCTCGGTGCTGCGCGGCACCGGCGACATGAAGACGCCGGGCTATGCGCTGGTGGCGAGTGCGGCGCTGCAAATCCCGCTCACCGGCGCCTTGACCCTGGGCTGGTTCGGCCTGCCGGCGCTGGGCATCCGCGGGCCTGCCGCGGCGGCGGTGATCTCCTTCGCCGTCGCCGCGGTCTGGATGCTGTCGCGCCTCACCGGCGAGAAGGCCACGGTGCGGCTGCGCTGGCCGGTCGACGGTTTCCGCTGGCGCGCCTTCCGCGACATCCTGAAAGTGGGCGCCGTCGCCTGCCTGGTCGTGATCCTGACCAACGGCACGGTGCTGATCGTGACGGGCCTGATCGGCCGCCAGGGCGATGCCGCCATCGCGGGCTACGGCATCGGCTCACGCCTCGAATACATGCTGATCCC
>JAUXRT010000127.1 GCA_030681635.1 Reyranella sp. | reverse complement strand
CGCGGTGAAGCCGAAGACGCGCGCGACCTGCTGGGCGTGGCTGGCGATCGCGCCTTGCCGGTGCAGCACGAACTTGGGCGCGCTGGTCGTGCCCGAGGTGGTGAAGATATTGCACGGCGCGTTGGGCCGCGCGTTGTTGGCGCCCAGAGGCGGGCGCGACAGCAACCGCTCGAACGGCACGCGCCGCAGCCGCTCGGTGGCGGCAGGTACCGAGGCAGGCGCGTCACCCACGACCACGAGAGCTGCCAACTTGTCGAGGGCGGCGGGGTCGATATCCGAGAGGATCGAGAGAAAATCGATGCGCCGGAAGCCCGGCGCGCAGGCCAGCACCTTGGCGCCGCTGCGGCCGACGATGTCGGCTACTTCCACGGCGCGGTAGCGCGTGTTCACCGCGACCGCGATGGCGCCCAGCCGCGCGCAGGCGAAATAGAAGATGGGATAGGCCGGCACGTTGGGCAGCCACAACGCCACCCGATCGCCCGGCGCCACGCCGAGATCGGCCAACCCCTGCGCCACACGCCCGGCGGCGTCGAGCAGTTCGGCGAAGGAGAGTGTCCGGTCGCCATGGATGAGCGCCGGCGCGCCGGGTGTTTCCTCGGCGATGTCGGCAAGCAGCGTCCAGACGTCGGCGGCAGGGTGATTGAGGGGCATGCGGCGGGGAGACTAGCGCATGCGCCCGCCATCTCAAGCCGCCCTGCGGTCGCGCGTTCCGCGCGCGACGATGCTAGGCTACGCTCGGGAAGACTGTGGCCCATGATCGAGGGGAGATGACCATGTTGCGCCGAAGCCTGCTCGCCGCGCCACTCGTTCTTGCCGCTGCACCTGCGTTCGCCCAATGGGTGCCCAAGCAATCGATCAGGATCCTGGTCGGTTATGCGCCTGGCGGCACCGCCGACATCACCGCACGAATCGCCGCCGACGCGATCCAGCGCCAGCACGGCTATCCCGTCATCGTCGACAACAAGACCGGCGCCGGCGGCTTCATCGCGCTCAAGCAGGTCGCGCAGTCGCCGCCCGACGGTTATACGGTCGGCATCGGCATCATGGGCCAGATCGCGGTCGGCGCCGTGGTGCCCGGTTCCAACATCCCCCTCGACCTCGACAAGGAGCTGGTGCCGATCGCCAATCTTGTCGGCGTGCCGATGGCGTTGATCGTGCGCCCGACCGCACCGTTCAAGACCATCCCCGAACTGGTGGCCTACGCCAAGGCCAACCCCGGCAAGCTGTCGTATGCCTCGACCGGCCTCGGGTCGACCAACCAGCTCGCCGCGGAATTCCTCGGCTTCGAGTCCGGCGGGCTGAAAATGATCCATGTGCCGTATCGCGGCGGCGCGCCCGCGATCGCCGACGTGGCCGCGGGCAACGTCGATCTTTTTTTCGGCAACGTGTCGGAGCTGATGAGTCTCGCCAATGCCGGCAAGGTACGCGTGCTGGCGCTGGCCGCGACCAAGCCGACGCCGCTTGCGCCCGACCTGCCGCTGCTCACCAAGGACATTCCCGTGCTCGACATCAACAACTGGTTCGGCCTATTCGGGCCTGCCGGGTTGCCCGCGGACATCCTGGCGGGTCTCAGCAAGCTCTTCATCGATGCCATTGCCGATCCTTCCAACAAGGAAGCGCTCGCCAAGCAGGGCCTCGAAGCGCTGGGCCAGGATCCCGCTGCCTTCAAGGCCTACATCGCCAAGGATCGCGAACGCTGGGCGAAGGTGGTCAAGCAGGGCAACATCAAGGCCGAGTAGCACGAGTAGTAAAGGACATTTAATTAATGAGTGCGCCGCTGTCCCTCGGCATCGATATCGGGGGAACCTTCACCGACCTCGTCATCCACGATCCGCGCGACGGCCGCGCCATCATCTGGAAGGAGAGCACGACGCCCGACGATCCGGCGCGCGGCGCGCTCGAAGGCACAAGGCGCGTGCTGGAGAAAGCGGGCGTGCGGCCCGACCAGGTCGGCCGCGTCGTCCATGCCACGACGCTCTTCACCAACGCGCTAATCGAGCGCAAGGGCGCCAGGACCGGCCTGTTGACGACGGCGGGCTTCGCCGACGTGCTGGAGATCGCGCGCGAGCGCAAGTACGAGCTCTACGATCTCTTTATAGAAATGCCCAAGCCGCTGGTGCCGCGGCCATGGCGGCGCGAGGCGAAGGAGCGGTTGGCAGCCGACGGCAGCGTCGAGATCGCGCTCGACGTCGAGGCGGCGTTGGCGGAGGTGGCCGAACTGGTCGAGCAGGGGGTCGAGAGCCTCGCCGTCTGCTTCCTGCACAGCTACGCCAATCCGGCGCACGAGCGTGCCATCGCCGCTGCCGTCGCCGAGCGCTTCCAGAATCTCTCGATCTCGCTGTCGTCAGACATCGCGCCGGAAATCCGCGAGTACCAGCGCGCCAGCACGACGGTGGCCAACGCCTATATCCGGCCGCTGGCCGAGATCTATCTCGCGCGGCTGGAACAGGCACTCGCGGCCTCGGGCATTCCCGGCGGCCTGTTTCTGATGCTCTCCAACGGCGGGTTGACGCACGTGAGCGAGGCCAAGCGTACGCCGGTGCAACTGCTGGAAAGCGGCCCGGCGGCCGGCGCGCTGGCCGGCGCCTGGTTCGGCCGCAACGCCGGGCTGGAGCGCGTGCTGGCCTTCGACATGGGCGGCACGACGGCAAAACTGGCGCTTGTCGACGATGGCGAACCTTTGGTCGCCTATGGCTTCGAAGCGGCGCGCGAAAAACGCTTCCTGCGCGGCTCGGGCTTGCCCATGCAGATCGCCACCGTCGAACTGATCGAGATCGGCGCCGGTGGTGGCTCGATCGCGCGCAAATCCGATCTCGGCACACTGAATGTCGGTCCCGAGAGCAGCGGCGCGCAGCCCGGCCCGGCCTGCTATGGCCGTGGCGGCACCGACGCCACCGTGACCGATGCCGACCTGACCTTGGGCTATCTCAATGCCGACTTCTTCCTGGGCGGCGCGATGAAGATCGACAAGGCCGCCACCGACAAGGCGTTCGGCACGCTCGCTGCATCGCTCAAGGTGGAACCCGGCCGCGCGGCCTTCGGCGTGCACGACGTGGTGAACGAGAACATGGCGGGCGCGGCGCGCGTGGCCATCGCCGAACGCGGCCGCGTGCCGTCGGAATATGCGTTGCTTGCGACTGGCGGTGCCGGGCCGGTCCATGCCTGGCACGTCGCGCGCAAGCTCGGCGTCAAGCGCGTGGTCTGTCCGCCGGGCGCGGGCGCGGGCAGCACGATCGGCATGCTGATGGCGCCGGCACGCGTCGATCGCGTCGCGAGCTACGCGGCTGCGCTTGCCAGTGCGGACATGGGGGCGCTCGACCAGACATTCGCGGACCTCGAAAAGGAATCGCTCGGCGTGCTGCGCCTCACTGGCGCCGACATCGAGGGCCGTTCGATCAAGCGGCTGGCCGACATGCGATACATCGGCCAGGGCAGCGAGATCACGGTCATCATGCCGTCGCCGCTCACCGAAGCAAGTGTGCGCACGGCGTTCGAGGCAGCCTACAAGGCACTGTTCGCGCGCGTGCCGCCGGGCGCGGCCATCCAGTTCGTGGCGGTGCGTCTCTCGGTCAGCGCGCCGATGCCCGGCACCGGCGGCAAGCTCGACCTGGCGCGTTCCGGTTCGGCCAAAGCCGAGAAGGGGACACGGGCGGTGTTTTTTCCCGACGAGAACAGGACGATGCAGACGAAGGTCTGGGACCGCTACGCGCTGGCGCCCGGCGTCAGCATCGAAGGCCCTGCTGTGTTCGAGGAAGATGAAAGCACCTTCATCGTCGGGCCCAATGCGACGGCGCGGCTGCTGGCGGACGGCTCCATTCTGGCGGAGGCGAAGTGATGGCTCGTACTTTCGATCCCATCGAGCTCGAACTCCTCTGGCGCCGCCTGATTTCAGCAGTCGACGAGGCAGCGGTGGCGATGGTGCGCACCTCGTTCTCGACGCTGGTGCGCGAGAGCTACGATTTCTCCTGCGTGATCACCGACGAGACCGGGCAATCGCTGGTCCAGGCATCGGAGAGCATTCCGAGTTTCATCGGCACCTTGCCCGAGACGGTGAAGCACTTCCTGCGGTTCTTCCCGCCCGACCAGCTTCAGCCCGGCGACGTGCTGATCACCAACGACATCTGGCTGGGCACCGGCCATCTGCCCGACATCACGCTGGCCAAGCCGATCTTCAAGAACGGCAAGCTGATCGCCTTCAGCGCCACGACCGCGCATGCACCGGACATCGGCGGCAAGATCAGAAGCCCCGAGCCGCGTGAGGTGTTCGTGGAGGGGCTGCTAACCCCGCCGATGAAGATGATCGCCGCCGGCAAGACCGACGAGACGCTGGTCGCCATCATCCGCAAGAACGTGCGCACGCCCGACCAGACGATGGGCGACCTCTACGCCCAGATCGTGGCGCTCGACGTCATGGAAGACCGGCTGCGGGTGCTGATGGAGACCTACCAGCTCGCCGATCTCACCGATCTTGCGCGCGAGATCCAGGGCCGCTGCGAGACGGCGATGCGTGCCGCGATCCGCGAACTGCCGGACGGGACCTATCGCAGCGAGCTCAAGACCGACGGCATCATGGAGACGCCGATCACCATTCGCATGTCGCTCACGATCAAGGGCGACGAGATCGAGATGGATTTTGCCGGCACCGATGCCCAGGTCGATCGCGCGATCAACTGCGCGCTCTGCTACACCAACGCCATGGCGATGTACGGGGTGAAGGTCTGCACCAGCCCCAACCTGCCCAACAACGAGGGCGCCTGGCGGCCGATCACGCTCAAGGCGCCGCCGGGCTGCATCGTCAACCCGCAATTCCCGGCGCCGGGCGGCTCGCGCATGCTGATCGGCCACTATGTGCCGATGCTGGTGTTCGGCTGCCTGGGCCAGATCGTGCCCGAGCGGGTGATGGCAGCCTGCGGCTCGCCGATGTGGGGCATGAACCAGTCGGGCGTGCGGCCCGACGGCAAGGGCGGCGGCAAGCCCTACGCCAACATGTTCTTCTATAATGGCGGCATGGGCGGCAATTCGCGGGGCGACGGCGTCACGTGCCTGTCATGGCCGTCGAACGTCTCCTCGACCTCGATCGAGATCAGCGAGCACATCGCGCCGTTGCGCTTCCATCACAAGAAGCTGCGCGTCGATTCGGGCGGCGCTGGCCGGCACCGCGGCGGTCTCGGCCAGGAGATCCTGATCGAGAGTCGCAGCGACACGCCCATCGCCGTTTCGTTTCTGGCCGAACGCACGATCTTCCCGGCCTTCGGCATCGAGGGCGGCAAGGATGGCGCGCCGGGTGAGTTGCACATCAACGGCAAGAAGACCGATCCCAAGAAGCAGTACGTGCTGAACAAGGGAGATACGGTTTCCCTCGGCACGCCGGGCGGCGGTGGACATGGCGATCCGGCGACGAGATCCGAGGCTGCTCTCGCGGCCGACGTGACGGCGGGATACGTGTCAGGTCGGGCAGTCTATCGCTAGATGATTGCCTGCGGACTGGATTTCGGAACGTCGAACTCGGCGATCGGCGTTGCTCGCGACGGGGCAGCTGCACTCGCGCCTATCGAAGCGGGCAACACGCTGATGCCGAGTGCGGTGTTCTTCGACTACGAAACCAAGGGCCGGGTGCTGTTCGGCAATGAGGCGATCTCGGCCTATGTCGGGCAGACCGAAGGCCGGCTGATGCGCGCGCTCAAGTCTATCCTGGGCTCTCCGCTGATCGACGAGGAGACGAG
>JAUXRT010000584.1 GCA_030681635.1 Reyranella sp. | reverse complement strand
GAGATGGCCGATCACCGCGAAGTCGAGCTCCCACTTCTCGAAGATCTTGCGCGCCTGCTCTTCGCGGCCAGGCTTGAGCACCATCAGCATGCGCTCCTGGCTCTCCGACAGCATGAGCTCGTAGGGGTTCATGCCGTCTTCGCGCATCGGGACCTTGTCGAGGGCCATCTCGAGGCCGAGGCCGCCCTTGGCTGCCATCTCGAACGATGACGAGGTGAGGCCGGCCGCGCCCATGTCCTGGATGGCGATGATGGCGTCGGTCGCCATCAGTTCCAGGCAGGCTTCGAGCAGCAGCTTCTCGACGAACGGATCGCCGACCTGCACCGTCGGCCGCTTGCTCTCGCTGTCCTCGTTGAACTCGGTCGACGACATCGTCGCGCCATGGATGCCGTCGCGGCCGGTCTTGGAGCCGACATAGACCATCGGATTGCCGAGGCCGGCGGCCGCTGCGTAGAAAATCTTGTTGGTCGGCGCAATGCCCACGGTCATGGCGTTGACCAGGATGTTGCCGTTGTAGGCGGCATGGAAGTTGGTCTCGCCGCCGACGGTGGGAATGCCCATGCAGTTGCCGTAGCCGCCGATGCCGGCCACCACGCCCGACACCAGGTGCCGCGTCTTGGGATGCGAGGGATCGCCGAAGCGCAGCGCATTGAGGTTGGCCACCGGCCGCGCGCCCATGGTGAAGACGTCGCGCAGGATGCCGCCGACGCCGGTCGCCGCCCCCTGGTAGGGCTCGATATAGGAGGGGTGGTTGTGGCTCTCCATCTTGAAGATGGCGGCCTGGCCGTCGCCGATGTCGATCACGCCGGCATTCTCGCCCGGGCCCTGGATCACCCAGGGCGCGCTGGTCGGCAGTTTCTTCAGCCACACTTTCGAGGATTTGTAGGAGCAGTGCTCGCTCCACATCGCCGAGAAGATGCCGAGCTCCACCATCGTGGGCGTGCGGCCCATGATGCTCAGTACGCGCTGATATTCGTCCGGCGCGAGCCCGTGCTCGGCCACGATCTGCGGCGTGATGGCGGGTTCGTTCGGCAGTTTTACGGGCGTGGCACTCATTGCGGACTTGCTCATGACAAGGATTCGACCAGGCCCTCGAACAGCGCCTTGCCGTCGGTGCCGCCGAACATCGGCTCGGTGGCGTTCTCCGGATGCGGCATCAGGCCCATCACCGTCTTGGTCTCGTTGAAGATGCCGGCGATGTTGTTGATCGAGCCGTTGGGGTTGCCGCGTCCGTCGACCGTGCCGTCGGGGGCGCAGTAGCGGAAGGCGATCTGGCCGCGATCTTCCAGCCGCTTCAGCGTCTCGGCATCGGCGAAGTAGTTGCCCTCGGCATGCGCCACCGGAACTTTGATGACCTGGCCCGCCTGGTAGCGGTTGGTGAACAGGCTCTGGCTGGTCTCGACCTTGAGGTGCACGTCGGCGCAGACGAATTTTAGATGCGAGTTGCGCATCAGCGTGCCTGGCAGCAGGCCGGCCTCGGTCACGATCTGGAAGCCGTTGCAGATGCCCAGGACCGGCACGCCTTGCGCTGCCCGACGCTTGACCTCGGCCATCACCGGCGATTGGGCGGCCATCGCACCGCAGCGCAGATAGTCGCCGTAGGAAAAGCCGCCCGGCACCACGATCAGGTCGGTCTTCTCGAAGTCGCCGTCGCCGTGCCACACCATGTCGGGCCGGCGGCCGGTGACCAATTCGATCGCCTGGGCGACATCGCCCTCGCGATTGGAGCCCGGGAAGACGAGAACCGCCGCCTTCATCAGCCGACCAATTCGATCGAGTAGTTTTCGATCACCGTGTTGGCGAGCAGCTTCTTGCACATGTCCTCGAGCCGCGCCTTGGCCTTTTCCTTGTCGGTCTCGGCGAGCTCGAGCTCGATGAACTTGCCCTGGCGCACGTCGCCCACTTCGGGGAAGCCCAGGCGGTTGAGCGAATGTCCGATGGCCTTGCCCTGGGGGTCGAGCACGCCGTTCTTGAGGGTCACGTGAACTCTGGCTTTCAATGTCGCCTCTTATTGCAAGGTAGTGGGGCCGCGGACGTCGCCCGGACCCTGGTCGATGAGAATGCCGAGCCGCCGCGCGACCTCCTGGTAGGCCTCCTCGACCTTGCCGAGGTCGCGGCGGAAGCGGTCCTTGTCCATCTTCTCGTTGGTGCGCAGATCCCACAGCCGGCACGAGTCGGGGCTGATCTCGTCGGCGAGCACGATGCGGACCATGTCGTCCTCGTAGAGGCGGCCGAACTCGACCTTGAAGTCGATCAGCTTGATGCCGCAGCCGAGGAATAGGCCGAACAGGAAGTCGTTCACGCGCAAGGTCAGCGCCACGATGTCGTCGAGATCCTGGGGCGTCGCCCAGCCGAACGCCGTGATGTGCTCCTCGGTGACCATCGGGTCGCCCAGCGCGTCGTTCTTGTGGAAGAACTCCATGATCGAGCGCGGCAGCTGGGTGCCTTCCTCAACGCCGAAGCGCTTGGCGAACGAGCCTGCGGCGACGTTGCGCACCACGATCTCGAGCGGGATGATCTCGACTTGGCGGATCAGCTGCTCGCGCATGTTGAGGCGGCGGATGAAATGGGTGGGCACGCCGATCTCGCCGAGCTTGGTCATCAGGAACTCGGAGATGCGGTTGTTGATCACCCCCTTGCCGGTGATCGTGCCCTTCTTCTGGTTGTTGAAGGCGGTGGCGTCGTCCTTGAAGTACTG
>JAUXRT010000581.1 GCA_030681635.1 Reyranella sp. | reverse complement strand
AGCCTGAACAGGAGTTGGCCGCGCGACACCGCCTGGTTCTCCTTCACCGGCACCTCGACAATGATGCCGCTGAGTTCGGTGGCGATCTGGGCGCGGTCGCCCTTCACATAGGCATTGTCGGTGGTGATGAAGCGGCCGGACGACAGCCAGATGAACAGCGTCACGGCCAGGACGAACAACGGCAGCAGCCACATGAAGGCGCGGGCGAACACACGGCCGGACAGCCGCGGCTGCCGGGAAACGGCCACCGCGATGGGCGGGGTCTGGGTATCCAGCTGCTCTCCGTCTCGCACGATATATATGGTCTGCCCCGACCTCTCCTAGGTCAACTGGCAGCACCGGCATGGCAACCAGCTAAACTCGCTGCGCGGGCTTTACGGTTGGACCCGCTGCGCGGCCTTTATGTTTGGACCCGCTGCGCGGGCTTTTATGTCTGGACCCGCTGCGCGGGCTGGGCGCCGTCGCGGAACAGCTTGTAGGTGATGGCGTCGTAGAGGGCGTTGTACGAGGCGTCGACGATGTTGGGCGACACGCCGATGGTGCTCCAGCGCCGGCCCTTCGCATCGGCGCTCTCGATCATGACCCGGGTGGTGGCGGCCGTGCCACCGGCCGAGTCGAGGATCCTCACCTTGAAGTCGACCAGCCGCATATCCTCGAGTTCGGGATAGATCGGCAGCAGCGCCTTCCGCAGCGCAGCATCGAGCGCATTCACCGGGCCGTTGCCCTCGCCTACTTCCATCGCCCGCCCGCCGGCCACGTCGAGCTTCACCGTCGCTTCCGACAGCGCGATCAGCTGGCCGCGCGCATTGACCCGCCGCTCGGACATCACGCGGAAGCTCTGCAGGAGAAAATAGTCGGGCACCGTATGGAGTTCGTGGCGCGCCAACAGTTCGAACGAGGCGTCGGCGCCGTCGTAGGCGTAGCCCTCGGCCTCGCGCTCCTTCACGATCTCGAGCAGCCGCGCGACGCCGGGATCCTTGGCATCGACCTCGAGGCCGATCTGGCGGAAGCGCGCCATGATGTTGGAACGGCCGGCCTGGTCGCTGACCACGATGATGCGCTGGTTGCCGACCAGTTCCGGGTCGATGTGCTCGTAGGTCTTGGGGTCCTTCTCGACCGCCGAGACATGCAGGCCACCCTTGTGCGCGAAGGCGCGGGTGCCGACGTAGGCAGCACTTCGGTTGGGCACGACGTTGAGACGATCGTCGAGCAGGCGCGACAGATGCGTGAGCCGCTGCAGCGCGCCCTCCTTCAATCCCGTCTCGAAGCCCATCTTGAGCGTGAGGCTGGGAATGAGGGCGATCATGTTGGCGTTGCCGCAGCGCTCGCCCAGTCCATTGATGGTGCCCTGGACCTGGCGGACGCCGGCACGCACCGCGGCCAGGGTGTTGGCGACGGCGTTCTCGGTGTCGTTGTGGGTGTGGATGCCGAGGCGCTCGCCGGGGATCTTCTTGGCCACCTCGCCCACGATGCGCTCGATCTCGTGCGGCAGGGTCCCGCCGTTGGTGTCGCACAGCACCAGCCAGCGGGCGCCGGCCTTCTCCGCCGCGGCGAGGCAAGCCATTGCATAATCCGGGTTGGCCTTAAAGCCGTCGAAGAAATGTTCGGCGTCGAACATCACCTCTTCCATGCGTGTCTTCGCATAGGCCAGCGAATCGCCGATCATCTCAAGGTATTCGGTGCGATCGACCTCCAGCGCCACGTCGACGTGGAAGTCCCAGGTCTTGCCGACCATGCAGACATTGCGCGCCTTGGTCTGCAGAATAGCGGCGAGGCCCGGATCGTTGGCGGCGCTGCGGCCGGCACGCCGCGTCATGCCGAAGGCGGTGAACTTGGCGTTCTGGAACTCGGGCGGTTCGGCAAAGAAACGGTCGTCGGTCGGGTTGGCGCCGGGCCAGCCGCCTTCGATGTAATCTATGCCCAGCAGGTCGAGCTCGCGCGCGATCGCGACCTTGTCGGCGACAGTGAAATCCACGCCCTGGGTCTGGGCCCCGTCTCGCAGGGTGGTGTCGAAGAGATAGATGCGGTTGGACTGGCTCATGGGGCGCGCATCATAGTCTCCATGCCTCATAAAGATAGACCAGGGGAAGGCAGCAGGCGTGACCGAAACAGACCGTTACAGGAAGGCTTGGCAGGACCGCCGGTCGCGGATCTTCTCCGTGCTCGCGATGATCGTGATCGTCTTCGCGTGCCTGAAGGTTTGGCCCAGCGACTTGTTCGTGGGCGGCTGCATCCTCCTCTCCTTGGTCGCCGCCTGGCGCCTCTTCGACTTCCGCTGCCCGCGTTGCGGGGACCGCTTCATGGCAACGCTCGACGGGCCGAACTTCTGGTCCCGCCGCCACTGCCAGAACTGCCATCTCGAGAAAGACACCGTTCCCAGGGAGCCCCGGCAATGACCACCGCGACCACCATCACCGAGCTGCGCACGACCCTCCTCCAGGTGCCCTGGCAGGGCGCCGCCCCGGCCGCCGGCATCCTGTCTGTGGCGAAGCGCGACATCTTCGTGCTCGAGATCGAGACCCAGGGCGGGCTCATCGGCATGAGCTACCTGATGCCGTTGCGCGGCGGGATCCATACGCTGGACACCTGCATGAAAGAGCTGATCGCGCCGCATGTGATCGGCCGCGACGCCACCGAGATC
>JAUXRT010000559.1 GCA_030681635.1 Reyranella sp. | reverse complement strand
CCGAGGCTGCGTTCGCCCAACGCATGACCGAGACCGCCGCACGGCTCGGCATGACGGCCACCAAGTTTCGCAATGCCAACGGCCTGCCCGATCCCGAACAGGTGACGACGGCGCGCGATCTCGCCCTGCTCGGTGTCGCGCTGGTGAAGGATTTCCCGGAATATTACGGCTACTTCCGCACCCAGGATTTCGTGTTCGGCAAACAGAAGATCGGTCCGGGCATCAAGTTCCTCGATCTCTACGCGCCCTATGCCGACGGGCTGAAGACAGGCTTCATCTGCGCCTCGGGCTTCAACATTGTGGGCAGCGCTGTCCGCGACGGGCGGCGGTTGGTTGCCGTGGCGCTCGGCTTCAAGCGCGCCGACCTGCGCGACGAATTCATCATCCGGCTGCTCGACGAGGCTTTCCTGCTCAAGACCGCCGGCAGCCGCCCCAAGATCTGGCAACTCCGCAACGGCGGCAGCGGCCCCGCCACCGTGCTGCCCTACGGCGAGTGCGGCACGATCCGTTACGACATGCCCGGCGACGCGGCCTGGCTCGGCACCTATGGCGACTGGCGCACGGCGCGCACGACGTTCGACAAGGGCCAGGCCCAGCTCGCCACGCTGGGCTTCTCGCGGCTCGGCAAGGAATGGATCCTGCCCGTGAAGTCGGGCGAGGCGACCCGTCAGGCCGCCATCATCGCCGACCTCGAGCCCGGGGCAGCACAGAAGCTCTGTGACGACTACAAAGCGCGGAAACTGTTCTGCGAAGTGAAGAAACCCACCGATTTTGCGCGGCCTTTCAGCGGGTTCTGGCGCTGAATCTGGCCCCTGATGGTGTTCCCGTGATCTTGGCCGCGAAGGCCATTCGTGCGATACCGCCGCCATGAACTGGCTGACCAATTTCGTCCGGCCCAAGCTGCGCGCGCTGGTCGCCCGCAAGGAAGCGCCCGAGAATCTCTGGCTGAAATGCCCGAAGTGCGAACAGATGCTGTTCATGCGCGACTGGGAGGCCAACCAGGAGGTCTGCAACCATTGCGGCCACCATATGCGCTTGTCGCCCCTGAAGCGCTTGCCGCACCTGTTCGACGAGGGCCGCTACGAACTGCATCCCTTGCCGCGCGTCACCGCGGATCCGCTCAAGTTTCGCGACACCAAGCGCTATGACGCCCGCCTGAAGGAGGCCCAGGCCAAGGCCCAGGGCACGACCGATGCGCTGGTGGTCTCCAGCGGCCCGATGGGCGGTCGCATCGCTATCGTGGCGCTGCTCGATTTCGGCTTCATGGGCGGCTCGATGGGCACCGCCGTGGGCGAGGGGCTGGTGATGGCCGCCGACCTCGCGGTGGCGCGCAAGGCGCCGCTGATCGTGTTCTCGGCCTCGGGCGGCGCCCGCATGCAGGAGGGCATCCTGTCGCTGATGCAGCTCACCCGCACCACCATCGCCGTGCGCAAGGTGAAGGAAGCGGGGCTGCCCTACATCGTCGTCCTGACCGATCCGACGACCGGCGGTGTGTCGGCGTCTTTTGCGATGCTGGGCGACGTCCATATCGCCGAACCCGACGCGATCATCGGCTTTGCCGGTCCGCGCGTGATCCAGGACACGATCCGCCAGGAGCTTCCGGCCGGCTTCCAGCGCTCCGAATACCTGCTCGAGCACGGCATGGTCGATGCCGTGGTGCATCGGCACAAGCTGCGCGAGACGCTGATCCGGCTGACCTCGCTGTTCATGGATCCCGTTGCCTCGGAAGGCCGCGGCCTGGCAGTCGCCGTTCGCTGACCTCACCGCGCTGATTTCCACCCCCCTGATTTCGCCATGAGCGACGCCATCGTCCAGCGCCTGATGAGCCTCCACCCGATGGTGATCACCCTCGGATTGGAGCGCATCGAGCGCCTGCTGAAGAACCTGGGCTCACCCGAGAAGAAGCTGCCGCCGCTCATCCATGTCGCCGGCACCAACGGCAAGGGCTCGCTGGTCGCCTACCTGCGCGCGATGGCCGAGGCCGCGGGCTATCGCGTCCACGTCTACACCTCGCCGCATCTCGTCCACTTCAACGAGCGCATCCGGATCGCCGGACGGCTGATCGGCGACGGCGAACTCGACGAGATGCTGACCGAATGCGAGGAAGCGAACGGCGACACGCCAATTTCCTTCTTCGACATCACCACGGCGCTGGCTTTCCTCGCCTTCTCGCGTGTGCCGGCCGACCTCGGCATCATCGAAGTCGGCATGGGTGGCCGCTACGACAGCACCAACGTGATCGAGCCCGCGCTCTCGGCCATCACGCCGATTGGCTACGATCACACGGGCTTCCTCGGCGACAAGCTCGAGGGGATCGCGGGCGAGAAGGCCGGGATCATCAAGCGCGCCGTGCCGGCGGTGATCGGCCGCCAGCGGGACGTGAGCGCTGCGGTGATCGCAGCGGAGGCGGCCAAGCTCGGCGCGCCGCTGTTCCGCATGGGCCGCGAGTGGCAGGTGACGCCGACCGCGGCGGGCTTTCGCTACGACAGCGACCTGATGAGCCTCGATCTGCCGGCGCCGGCGCTGGCGGGCGCCCATCAGCTCGACAATGCCGCGACCGCGGTGGCCTGCATCGAACGCCTGCGTGCGGCCAGGTTCGCCATCGATGATAAGGCGATCCGCACCGGGCTGAGATCGGTCGAATGGCCGGCCCGGCTGCAGCAACTCACTCGGGGGCCGCTGGTCGAGGCGTTGCCGCCCGGCTGCGAGCTGTGGCTCGACGGCGGTCACAATGAGGATTGCGGACTGGTGCTGGGCCGCATGGCGAGCGACTGGGCGCAGGAACCGGCGCCGCTGCCGCTCTATCTCGTGTTTGCGATGCAGACGACCAAGGACGCGTCGGGCTTCCTGCGCCCGCTCAGCCGCCACGCCATCGCCGCGCGGGCCGTGCCCTTCCCGGAGGGCCACGCCGCCTACACGCCGGTCGAGGCCTGCGCCAAGGCCGCGGAAGTCGGCCTCGATTGCGTGCCTGTGAACGGCATCGGCGCGGCGCTGGAGGACCTGTTGGCCACCCAGCCCGCGCCGATGCGCATTCTCATTTGCGGCTCGCTTTACCTCGCGGGCGCCGTCCTGGCCCGCAACGGGTGAGCGCTGCCCTTTAGACGACGGTATTGATCCAGCTCACCAGCTTCTGCTTGGGCTCGGCGCCGATCTTGGTCGCGGCGACCTGGCCGTTCTTGAACAGCAGCAGGGTCGGGATCG
>JAUXRT010000555.1 GCA_030681635.1 Reyranella sp. | reverse complement strand
CTCGCCGTCGCCGGGGCCAAACGCTCGGCGTCGATGCCCCACATCGGGACTTTCGCCGAACAGCTGGTCGCAGGCTTCGATCTCAGCCTGTTCGTTGCCGCCTATGCGCCGGCGGGAACGCCCGGCGACATCGTGAACAGGATGCAGCAGGCGATCAGGGCAGTGATCACCGGGCCTGCCGTCGCGCAGAAGCTGGTCGAGCAGGGCCAGACGCCGGTCGGCTCGACCCCGGCGGAGCTCGCGGCTGTCCTGGTGCGTGAGACGCCGATCTGGGCTGACCTCATCAAGCTATCCGGCGCCAAAGTGGAGTAGGGAGCTCAGAATGAATGCGACGACGGATGTTCGCTCCGCCTACGACCTGGAACCGCCGGCCTACAATAAGAAGCTCACCGAGGTCGGGCGCGGCACGCCGATGGGCGAACTGCTGCGGCGCTACTGGCATCCGGTCGGCCTGGCGGCGGATGCCGCAGCGACACCGCGCGCGCTCAGGATCCTGGGCGAGGAGCTGATCCTGTTCCGCGACGGCCGCGGGCAGGCAGGTCTGGTCTATCCGCGCTGCTGCCATCGCGGCACGACGCTGTACTATGGCAAGGTCGAGGAGCGCGGCATTCGCTGCTGCTATCACGGCTGGCTGTTCGACGTCGAAGGGCGCTGCCTGGAGATGCCGTGCGAGCCCAACCCGACCGGCGCGCAGTGCGGCCGCGTGCGCCAGCCCTGGTATCCGGTCGAGGAACGCTACGGCCTGGTCTTCGCCTATCTCGGGCCCCCGGAGAGGAAGCCGCTGCTGCCGCGCTACGAGTGCCTGGAGGTAATGCAGCCCGGCGAGTTCGTCGAGGCCGACGATTCCAGCATCGGCAGCGGCGGCATCGCGGTCGCGCCCTGCAACTGGCTGCAGCATTTCGAGAACGTGGTCGATCCCTATCATGTGCCGATCCTGCACGGCTCGTTCAGCGGGCCGCAGTTCGCGGCCCAGATGAACGCCTTTCCGAAGGTGAAATTCGAGTACGGACGCCAGGGCGTGAAATCGACGTCGGTTCGGCCGGGCGCGGACGGCAAGAAGTTTCGCCGCGTCACCGAGGCCGTGGTGCCGACCTTGCGGGTCGTGCCCAACCCGCAGGTCGCGCAATACGGCATGGTCGAGGCGATCGGCTGGACGCTGCCGATCGACGACACGCACTACCGCATCTACGTCGCGGGCCGCGTGCGCGAGAAGGGCGAGCTCACCAAGTTCAAGTCGCGCTACAACGGCAAGGCCTGGGCGGAGCTGACGGCCGAGGAACACCAGAAATTCCCCGGCGACGTCGAGGCCCAGGTCGGCCAGGGCGCGATCACCTTCCATTCGGAAGAACACCTGATGTCGTCCGACCAGGGCGTCTCGATGCTGCGCATCCTGCTGCAGAAGCAGATCGACATCGTGGCGGCCGGCGGCGATCCGATCGGCGTGGCCTTCGACGAGGTCGGTGCCTACGTCAAATTCGACGCCGGGCAGTATCTCGACGAGGCGTCAGCCTAGGTCGGCACCGACAGCGTCCATGACCGATGGGAATCCGTCGCGGGCGAGCAGGACTGCCAGCTCGTCCTTGATGCGGCGGACGAGCGGCGGGCCGTCATAGACCATGGCCGAATAGAGCTGCACCAGCGCTGCGCCGGCGCGGATCTTGGCGTAGGCGTCGGCACCCGAGCCGACGCCGCCACAGCCCACCAGCGGAAACTGGCGTTCCACACGTTGCGCGGTCTTGCGCAGAACCTCGGTCGACAGAGTGGTCAACGGTGCGCCTGAGAGCCCGCCAGTCTCGCCACGCCGTTCCGAACGCAACGACGCCGGCCGCGACAGGGTCGTGTTGCCGACGATGATGCCGTCCATGCGCAGATCGCGGCAGACCGCGACGATGTCGTCGAGATCCTCGTCCGTGGCATCTGGCGCGATCTTCACGAGGAGCGGCACGGGCTTGTTGGCGATTGCGTCCTGCACGCGCTTCAGGAGGCCCGCCAGCTCGGTGCGGCCCTGCAGGTTGCGCAGGCCCGGCGTGTTGGGCGAGGAAACGTTGCAGACCAGGTAGTCGGCATAGGGCGCGAGCGCCACGCTACACGTCACGTAGTCGGCAGCCCGGTCGGTGCTGTCCTTGTTGGCGCCGACATTGACGCCGACGAAGCCGCGTCGGGGACGGGTGGCCAGCCTGGAGCGGGCGGCCTCCAGCCCCTGGCCCGGGAAGCCCATGCGATTGATGACGCCACGGTCCTCGGACAGGCGGAACAGGCGCGGCCGTGGGTTGCCGTCCTGCGGCCGTGGGGTGACGCTGCCGATCTCGACCAAGCCGAAGCCCAGGCCAAGCATGGCGTCGGGGACCTCGGCATTCTTGTCGAAGCCGGCGGCCAGGCCGATCGGATTGGGGAGCTGGCGGCCCCAGACGGTGACCCGGAGCGACGACGGGTCGGCCTTCCTGTCTCCCGGCAGCAGTCCGCTTTTCAGCGTGCGAATCGCCAATCCGTGCGCGGTCTCCGCGTCGAGACGGGAGAGAAGCTTGTCGGCGAGGGCATACCAGGCGGCCATCCCGTCTGGTTAGCAGAGAGTCCCTGTGGAGCGCTTTGCCCCTAGCGCCTGTCCAGACCGTTCTGCGGCCGCTGGGCCATGGAGTCGGTGAACACGACCATGAACAACTCCCGGAAGAGCTGTTGCACGCGCGGATCGTCCGGGCCGGTCGCCGGCGTCCAGGCGGTCGTCTGCGACATCGCCATGTCGTTGCGGCAATAGATGGCGAAGAGCTTGAAAACGCCGGGCGCTGGGGGAGCGGTGCGCATCTTGCCCTCGCAGACAGCGTCGGCGCGCAGATCGTTGGGGTAGTCGAACACGAGCACAAGCCGGTAGTGGGGGCGCGGCATTTCGGCCGGCTTGTCGTAGGTGAAGGTGAGGTTGGGCCGCGGCTTGGCGATCTGCATCACCGGCAGCAGGCGCTGCGCCATTTCGTCGGCGGCCATACCGGGAAAGGGATTGCCTTCGATGACGACCTGGAAGGTCTTGTTGTCGCTCGCCGCCCAGAAGTCGGTGTAGTCGTACTGAGGCGCGTAGTAGACGCCGCCGATGGTCGCCGCGCAGGCGATGGTCGGTACCGCGACGATGCCGGCGAGTGCCGCTGCAATTTTTTTCGCATAACGCATGCGAACCTGCTCCTCAGTATCTGTTCCGGCATCCACGATACGTGACGATGCCGGCTGCATCATATCACATTCCTGCGCGCCGGCTGTCAGATCGCCGTAAGCCTGGTCAGACGTCGAGGTCGCGGGCGAACTTGGCGTTTTCCTGGATGAAGGCGTAGCGCTTCTCGGGTTTGCGACCCATCAGGTTCTCCACGAGGGTCCGGGTGTCCATGCCCTCCCGGCGCTCGTCGGCGTCGCCGCCGGAGTTCGGCACATCGACCTTGAGCAGAATGCGCTTGGTCGGGTCCATCGTGGTCTCGCGCAAATGGACCGACTGCATCTCGCCCAGTCCCTTGAAGCGCGTCATCTCGGCCTTGCCGCCGAAGACGGTGCGCAGCAGCTCGTCCTTCTGCTGCTCGTCGTGGGCATATTCCGTCCGGCCGCCCTTGCTCATGCGGAAGAGCGGCGGCTGGGCCAGGAAGAGATGGCCGTTCTCGATCAGCTTCGGCATCTCGCGATAGAAGAACGTCATCAGGAGGGAAGCGATGTGGGCGCCGTCGACATCGGCATCGGTCATGATGATGACGCGCTCGTAGCGCAACCGGTCGTCGTTGTAGTGGGCGCCGGCGCCACAGCCGAGTGCCTGGATGAGATCCTGGATCTCCTGGTTCTCGCGCAGCTTGTCGGCGCTGGCGCTGGCCACGTTCAGGATTTTCCCGCGCAGCGGCAGAATGGCCTGGGTCTCGCGATTGCGCGCCGCCTTCGCCGAACCGCCGGCCGAATCGCCCTCGACCAGGAATATCTCGGTGCCGGTCGATGCGGTGCTGCTGCAGTCGGCCAGCTTGCCGGGCAGGCGCAGCTTGCGCGTCGCCGTCTTGCGCTGCTGCTCGCGGTCCTGCTTGCGGCGCAGCCGCTCCTCGGCTTTGGCAATGATGTGCTCGAGCAGGACATTGCCGGCTTCCTTGTCGCCGATCAGCCAGTGCTCGAAATTATCGCCGACGATGGTCTCGACCAGCTTGGTCGCCTCGACGCTGACGAGTTTTTCCTTGGTCTGCCCCTGGAACTGCGGCTGCTCGATGAACACCGACACCAGGCCGGCCGAGCCCTCGATCACGTCGTCGGCGGCGATGATCGAGCCCTTGCGGTTGCCCGTGAGCTCGGCATAGCGCTTCAGGCCACGCAGCAACGCGCTGCGGAAGCCCGACTCGTGCGTGCCGCCTTCGGCCGTCGGCACGGTGTTGCAGTAGGAGCGGACGAAGCCTTCCTCGTCGTTCGGCCACCACACCGCCCATTCGACCTTGCCGCCGGCGGTCCCATTGGTCTCGCTCTTGGCTTCGCCGGCGAAAGGCTGCGGCACGACGGTGGGCCGCTGGCCGATCTCCGAGGTCAGGTAATCTTTCAGGCCACCGGCGAAGTGGAACGACTCCTCGGCCGGGATGGAGCCATCCTTCGGCAGCAGGGATGGATCGACTTTCCAGCGGATCTCGACGCCGCGGAAGAGATAGGACTTGGACCGCGCCATGCGATAGAGCCGCTCGGCGACGAAAGTATGCTTGCCGAAGATTTCCGGATCGGGATGGAAGGTGACCGTCGTGCCGCGCCGGTTGGGCGCAGGCCCGGCCGACTTCAGCTTCGAGACCGGCTTGCCGCGGGAGAAGGTCTGGACCCAGGCCTGGCGATCGCGCGCGACCTCGACGACCAGATCGTCGGAGAGCGCGTTCACCACGGAGACGCCGACACCGTGCAGGCCGCCCGATGTGGCATAGACCTTGTTGTTGAATTTGCCGCCGGAATGCAGCGTGGTGAGGATCACCTCGAGCGCAGACTTGTTCTTGAATTTGGGATGCGGATCGGTCGGGATGCCACGGCCGTTGTCGCGCACCAGGATGCGATTGCCGGTGAGCATTTCCAGCCAGATCGTGTCGGCATGGCCGGCGACGGCCTCGTCCATGGCGTTGTCCAGCACCTCGGCCACGAGGTGGTGCATCGCCCGTTCGTCGGTGCCGCCGATATACATGCCGGGGCGCTTGCGGACGGGCTCAAGCCCTTCCAGCACCTCGATGTCGCGGGCTGTATATGAGGTGTCCTTGGTCGCCGTGGCGCGCTTGCCGCCACCCGACTGACCGAAAAGATCGCCGTTCTTGGCCATGTTTGCTTCTTTTGTTACCGACCGCGCGAGGGGATCACTTGATGGCCGGTGGAGCATGGGTATGGTAGCAAAATCGCCCGAAATCAACCATATCCGGTAGGGAATCGATGTCTGAAAGTCGCCGCGATCCCATTGTAAGGACTGTGCCGCAACCCGCCGATATGAACGGGAACGGCGACATTTTCGGCGGCTGGGTGCTTTCCCAGATGGATATCGCGGGCGGCGCGCTGGCCGCACGGGCGGCCAAGGGCAGGGTGGCGACCGTGGCGATCACGGCCATGACCTTCGTCCAGCCGATCAAGGTGGGAGACATGGTGTCGATCTATGGGGAAGTCGTGAAGATCGGACGGACCTCGATCACCATTGCGCTCGAGACCATGGTGCAGCGCCGCCACGAGCAGATCGACCTTCGCGTCACCCACGGCACCTATGTTTTCGTGGCGATCGACGATCACGGCAAGCCGCGGCCCGTGCCGCCCCAGGAGGTTACCGCGTGAAGGCGGTCTTCGGGCTGCTTCTGGCGATCGCAGGAACCCTGATTTCCTCCGCGGCCTTCGCCCATCCCCATATCTGGATCCAGGAAGTGGTCCGGGTCGTTGCCAAGGACGGCAAGTACACCCATGTCGAGATCGAGTGGCGATTCGATCCCTTCTCGAGCGAGATCGAGATTCCCCTGATCGACGAGAACCAGGATGGCAAATTCTCGGCCAAGGAAACCAAGACGCTCGCCGATGAGATGATGCCGGAACTCAAGAACTACGGGTACCTGACCTGGCTCAACACCGGCGGCAAGGATTTCCGGCCAACCCAGCGGCCGGCCTTTTCAGCGCGGATCGACGATCCGGCAAGCTTCATCCCGCCGGAATGGGACCGCACGGCCGGTGACAATGCCGGGATGCCGATGCCTCAGAACAAGAGGGCAGGGCAGCCCGATGCGCCGCGCAAGCAGGGGCCACGCAACCTTGTCTACATCTTTCGCTTCGCCTTGCCCGAGCCCAGCAAATCGGTCTCGATCGTGTCCTACGATCCGGAAGATTTCATGCGGCTCGAGGTCGACAAGGCCTCTGTCCCGGCAGGCTGCACGCTCTCCAGGAATCCGGCACACAAGACCGAATTCGTGCGCGGCTATCCTGTCTTTGCCGACGTCGTGACGTGCCAGCTGCCATGAGGCCGACTTCCGTGAGTGCCACCGTCCTGCGCTCGCCGTTCCTCTGGATCGGCGTGCTGCTCCTGCTGGCGCTGGTCGGCGCCCTGGTGTTCAGCGACGGCGTCGCCGAACTGGCGCGGTATTCCGCCGACTATCAGCGCCGCATCCAGCAGGCCCTGTCGACGTCGCTGCGCGACATCCAGGCTGGCTCGGGATCGCTGGCGCTGTGGACGCTTGCCAGCGTGTGCTTCGGCTATGGCGTGGTGCATACGCTGGGCCCGGGGCATGGCAAGGCGGTCGTGGTGGCGTACTTCCTGGACAGCACCAAGCCCCGGGCCTGGATCGAAGGTATATTTGCCGGCGCCTGGATCGCCTTTACCCATACGCTCGCAGCCCTTCTGCTCGCCGGTGCGCTGAAACTCTTCTACAGCGTCGGGCTTCTGGGCGCGTTGCGCGAAGTGCGCAACGTCGAGATCGTCTCCTA
>JAUXRT010000545.1 GCA_030681635.1 Reyranella sp. | reverse complement strand
CTCACCATGGATGTGAGCGAGGATGGCGGGCTCAAGCCCGGCTACAAGCTGAAGCTCAATTCCTACGACCTCGGCGTCGACATCGAACTGGCCGATGCCGTGCAGCGGCTGCGCTTCGAGCATCCCGAGATCGGCGCGGTGGTGATCCGCAGCCAGCGCGATCGCGTCTTCTGCTCCGGCGCCAACATCAACATGCTGGGTCTCAGCACGCACGATCACAAGGTAAACTTCTGCAAGTTCACCAACGAGACACGTCTGGCGATCGAAGATGCCAGCCAGCATTCCGGCCAGACCTACATCTGCTCGATCAACGGCATCGCCGCTGGCGGCGGCTACGAGCTGGCGCTGGCCTGCGAGCAGATCCTGCTGGCCGACGACGGTTCCAGCGCGGTGTCGCTACCTGAGTTGCCGCTGCTCGCCGTGCTGCCCGGCACCGGAGGCCTGACGCGGCTGGTCGACAAGCGCCTGGTGCGGCGCGACCATGCCGACTTCTTCTGCACCACCGCCGAGGGCCTGCGCGGCAAGCGGGCGCAGGAATGGCGGCTGGTCGACCGGCTGATCCCGCCCAGCAAGCTCGCGGACGAGACCCGGAAGATCGCCGAGGAGACCGCAGCCAAGTCGGCGCGGCCCCGGGACGCCAAGGGCATCGCGCTGCCTCAGGTCGAGCGCACGATCGACGGCGACACGATCCGCTACGGCCATCTCACCGTCGAGATCGACCGCGAGGGCCGCTCGGCCAAGCTGCGCCTCAATGGCCCCGCCTCGGCGCCGCCGGCCGACATCCACGCCGCCGGTGCCGCCTTCTGGCCGTTGGCGCTGGCGCGCGATCTCGACGATGCGATGATGCATCTCAGGCTCAACGAGACCGAGATCGGCACCTGGGTGCTCACGTCGCAGGGCGATGGCGCCCTGGTCGAGGCCTACGACGCGCTGCTCGCCAGCCACGCGTCGGACTGGCTGGTGCAGGAGATCGTCCTCTACTGGAAGCGCACGCTAAAACGGCTCGACGTCAGCTCGCGCAGCCTGATTGCACTGGTCGAGCCGGGTTCCTGCTTCACCGGCACCTTGCTGGAAATCGTGCTGGCGGCCGACCGCTCCTACATGCTGGACGGCACCGTAGAAGGATCGAACCTGCCCGCGGCGACGCTGGGGCTCACGGCGATGAATTTTGGCCCCTACCCCATGGGCAATGGCCTCACGAGGCTGGCGACGCGCTTCCTGTCCGACCCCAAGCACGTCGACGAACTCAACAAACAGATCGGCGAAGCGCTCGATGCCGAAGCGGCCGACGAAGCCGGCCTCGTCACCTTCACGCCCGACGATATCGACTGGGAGGACGAGGTCCGCCTCGCCGTCGAGGAACGCGCCGGCTTCTCGCCCGACGGGCTGATCGGCATGGAAGCCAACCTGCGCTTCGCCGGGCCGGAGACGATGGAGACCAAGATCTTCGCGCGGCTCTCGGCCTGGCAAAACTGGATCTTCCAGCGACCCAATGCCACCGGACCGGAGGGGGCGCTGAAGCTCTACGGCACGGGCAAGCAATCCAAGTACGACCGCAAGCGGGCATAGGAGGCAACCATGGCCATCGACTACAGCCAGCTCATTCCCAACAACGTCGACCTCTCGAGCGACCGCCGCCTCCAGCGCGCGCTGGAGAACTGGCAGCCGCGCTTCCTCGATTGGTGGAAGGACATGGGTCCCGACGGCACCTCGGCCTACGAAGTCTATCTGCGCACGGCCATCTCCACTGACTCGAACGGCTGGGCGAACTTCGGTTACGTGAAGATGCCGGAGTATCGCTGGGGCATCTTCCTGGCCGATCGCGATCCCGACCGGGTCATCGCCTATGGCGACAACAAGGGCAAACCCGTGTGGCAGGACGTGCCGGGCGAGCTGCGCTCCACGCTGCGCCGCCTGATCGTGACGCAAGGCGACACCGAGCCCGCGTCGGTCGAGCAGCAACGGCTCCTCGGCAAGACCGCGCCTTCGCTCTACGACCTGCGCAACCTCTTCCAGATCAACGTCGAGGAAGGCCGACACCTCTGGGCGATGGTCTACCTGCTGCACGCCTACTTCGGCCGCGACGGCCGCGAGGAGGCCGAGGAAATGCTGGTGCGGCACTCGGGCGATCCCGACAAGCCCAGGATCCTGGGCGCCTTCAATGAGGCCACGCCGGACTGGCTCTCCTTCTTCATGTTCACCTACTTCACCGACCGCGACGGCAAGTACCAGCTGGCGTCGCTAGCCGAATCGGGCTTCGATCCGCTGGCGCGGTCCTGCCGCTTCATGCTGACCGAGGAGGCGCACCACATGTTCGTGGGCGAGACCGGCATCACGCGCATCCTTCAGCGCACCTGCGAGCTGATGAAGGAGCACAAGACCGACGACGTCCGCAGCCTGGGCGCGATCGATCTTTTAACCATGCAGAAGTATCTCAACTTCCACTTTTCGGTGTCGCTCGACCTGTTCGGCCAGGAAGCCTCCACCAATGCCGCCAACTACTACACGATGGGCGTAAAAGGCCGCTTCCTGGAGACGCGCATCGACGACGACCATCTGCTGACGAGCGCCGCCTACGAGATCGACACGGCCGAGGACGGCCGCATCGTGAAGAAGACCGTGCCCGCCCTCTCGGCGCTGAACGAGCGGCTGCGCCAGGATTATATCGAGGACTGCGCCAAGGGCGTGCTGCGCTGGAACAAGGCGATCGAGCGGGCAGGCTTCAACTTCGAGATGAAGTTGCCGCACCGCGCCTTCAACCGCCGCATCGGCGCCTTCGCCGGGATGCGCATCTCACCCGACGGGAAGGTGATGTCCGAAGCGGACTGGAAAGTGCACGAGGGGCAGTGGCTGCCGACCGACGAGGACCGCGCTTATGTGACATCGTTGATGGGGCCGGCGGTGACGCAGCCGGGCAAGTTCGCCCACTGGATCGCGCCGCCGGCGCGCGGCATCAACAACCAGCCGGGCGACTTCGAGTACGTCCGCTTCAACTGACGGTCATTTTCCACGGTCATTTTCCCAGGTGGCTCGCCGCCGCGGCCACGTCGGGGAAGGTAATGTCATCGCCGCCACCGGGCACGAGCGCGAGGCCGCGCTCGATGTCGCGCTTCACCCGGTCGCGCAGGTTGCCGATAGCAAAGCCGATGCCGCGCGCCTGCAACGCCTCATAGACCTCCGACAGCGTCTCGCAGCCCATCAGATCGACATCGACGATGGCGCCGCCATCCAGCACCACACCCGTCACCGGCGCCGCCGCGGGCGCGGCGGCTATCAATGCCTCGATGCGGTCGCGGAACTGGTTGCAGTTGGCAAAGAACAAGGGTGCGGCGAAGCGATAGACCAGCAGCCCCGGGACCGGCACCGCATCGGCACGATAGCCGGTGTCGTGCCAACGGCCGTCCGGCGTGCGGCCGAGCACGGCGCCGACCGGAAAGGCCAGCGCCCGCAGCAGCAGCACCAGCGCAAAGACCACGCCAACCAGGATGCCTTCCATCACCCCCAGCGTCACGACGCCCACCAGGGTCACCAGCGCGCCCGCCAGGCTGATGCCGCGGAAGCGCCACAGCCGGCCGAACTCGGCGAAGTCGCAGAGGCCCCAGGCCGAGGCGATCAGGATGCCGCCGAGGGCGGCCTGCGGCAGGTAGAACAGCAGCCCCGCCAACCATAGCGTGACGCCGGCCACGACCGCCGCCGCCACGATGCACGTCACCTGCGTCCGCCCACCTGCCGCCTCGGCCACGGCCGTCCGCGTGTCGCTGGCGCTGATCGGCAGGCCCTGATTCAGGCCTGAGACGAGGTTGGCCATGCCGATCCCCAAAAGCTCCTGGTTGCCGTCGATGCGATAGCGGTTGCGCGCCGCGAAGCCGCGCGCCGTGATCATCGTGTCTGAAAACGACAGCAGCGCCGCTACCAGCGCCACCGGCAGGAGATCCTCGAAGTCGTCCAGCGTCAGCACCGGCAGCGAGAGGCCGGGCAGTCCGGCCGGAATTTTTCCGACCACCGCCACACCTTGCTTGTCGAGCCCGAGCCAGACGACGGCCAGCACCGAGCCCACCAGGGCCAGCACCGCGCCGGGCACGCGCGGCACGAAACGGCGGCACAGCAGAATGACGGCAAAGCTCGCGCCTCCGATCGACAGCGTCATGAGGTTGGCGTCGCCCAGCCGCGCGGCGAGGCTCGCGAACTGCTCGAGCGTCGTCTCGCCCTCGGATTTCAGTCCCAGCACCTTCGGCAGCTGCGCGCCGATGATCACCAGCGCCAGCCCATGCATGAAGCCCACGATCACCGGCTTCGACAGGAAGTCGGCGACGAAACCCAGCCGCAGCACGCCCGCCAGCAGGCAGAGCACGCCCACCATCACGCCGAGCCCCGCCGCCAGCAGCGCCATCCGCCCCGGATCGCCGAGCGCCAGCGGCGCCACCGCGACGGCCACGATGGCTGCCATCGCCGAATCGGGCCCGACCACGAGCTGGCGCGAGCTGCCGAACAGCGCATAGGCCAGCAGCGGCAGCATGCTGCCGTAGAGCCCCGCCATCGGCAGCCCCGCCAGCTCGCCATAGGCCAGCCCCACCGGCACCATCACGGCGCCGAGGGTCAGCCCGGCCGCAAGGTCGTACGGCAGCGAGGCAAGCTTGTAGTCGCGGAGCGTCGCGAGCCCGGGCATCCAGCGCGTGATGGTCATGAGATTTCTCCCCCGGCCCGAGCATAGGACATCGGCGTGCCGTCGGAACAGCGGGGCTCGGCTTTGTCATCTCCGTCGTCGGTGTCATAACCCGTCGATGGTCCTCGACGCGTCGGTCCTCCTCTTCGTCAGCATCCTGGTGAGGCTGGCCGCGTCCGGCATCGCGCTGCTCGCCTGGTACATCCACCGCGACGTCGTCTGTCTGCTGGGCTGGGCGGTGGCGATGTTCCTGAGCGCCATCGCCATGTGGATGGGCTCGTTCCGCGGCGGCGCGAACGACCTGCCCTTGACCTTGATGACCAACCTGCTGTTCCTCGCCGGCTACACGCTGATGTGGACCAGCCTGCGCCGCTTCAACGACGAGAGCTTGTCGCTCGGCCGCCAGGTGCTGGCGGTACTGGCCGTGGGCGCGGCCTTCGCGCTGCTGTTCCTGCTGGTGGCCGAACTCGGCGGGCCGCGGCGGGCGCAATCGGCGCTGTTCGCGCTGTTCATCGCCGGCCTCACCCTGGCGGCGGCCGGGGAGACCTGGCGCGGCTTTCGTCAAGACGGGCTGCGCAGCCGCCACGTCGCAGCCGGAGCGCTGGCCTGCATCGCCCTCACACGCCTGGTCCGGGCCGGGCTGATCGCCGTGCAATCCGCCGTCCTCGTCCCGCCGGCGACGGCCGCGCTGGTGCAGAGCTACACGCTCTACTTCAACGTGCTCTTCCTGCTGGTGGCGACCGCCGGCCTGGTGCTGATGGCCCAGGAGCGGGTCGATCGCGGCGCCGGGCCCCGCCAGTCCCGGGGCGCCCCATAAAAAAGCCCGCCCCGGCGTGAGCCGGGGCGGGCCTTGGAATTCCTGGAGCTGGAAGCGCCTAGGCCTTCAGGTTGACAGCGGCATCCTTGCCGCGGTCCTGCTGGACTTCGTAGGTGATCTTCTGGCCTTCATTGAGCCCGTTCAGGCCCGCGCGCTCGACGGCGCTGATGTGGACGAACACGTCCTTGCCGCCGCCATCGGGCTGGATGAAGCCGAAACCCTTGGTGGCGTTGAACCACTTGACTGTGCCTGAAGCCATTTTCTGTATCCTGGTTAGTAAGAGAGCGTGAGCTAAGTGCGGCGGCACGCGACGCGTACCCCCGGTTATCTACGTATACGGGGCCGTAACGGTTCCCGGGGCTCCCGTCAAACCGGCCCCCGCCCCCCAAATTGGCTGACGCCCCGGTCAGGAGCCGGCGCGCGAGGCCCAAAGTGGGATCCACCCGGCCCCCGGCAGCCCTTCGGAGTGGCCCATCGGGGCCGGCCGCAGGGCCGTCCGAGCCTGGTTTTTCCAGGCGATACGTGGTGTCGCCTGGCAGTCCGCCATCCGGTAGCGAGGTCGCTGCCCTGGGCGGCGGGCCAGGCCCGAGCCGTGCCCCCCCTGCCCGGCCAGCCCCGCGCGTTGCCCGTCGACCGCCGCCGCCCTACGAGTATCAGGTGTCCGCATCGAGGGAATTATGCGCGCGACAACTCTTCGTCAGGCCTGGGCGGCCTTGCAGCCCAGGCTGAGAATACTGGACCCGGTGCAGTTGTCGCCCGGCGATTGGTCTCTTCTTGAACGCCTGCACGAAAATTTCAACGATCGCGAAGCGCACACTCACTTGCCCATACCCATCGCCTGTTTCCGTGCGGCCGCACGGAAAGAGATTCATGAACATGCGAAGCAGTTCGACGACGTCAGAACGGTATCTGTCGATGGCAGCTGGCTTGTAGAGAAATTCGCAACCGCTGCTCCCGACACGATGGCGCATTACATGCGCCTCTATAATGACGACGTCGATGAAATGATGGGCGTCCTCGTTCCGTCAGCACGCTACCGCAAGGGGCATTATTCGTACGGCGCCTTTACGGTTCCCCAACCGCATGGCCTGCATACCGATCACAGCGCAGAAGATCCTGCAGCCGCGGGAGAACCGATCTGCATCGCCAGGATCGAAACCCTGGGAACGCACTATGTGGCCGGTGACTACAAGGCGTACGCCCCTGAAACACAGAGCATGCTCAAGGCATTGCGGTATTGGATTGCCGTTCCCGAGGGTGAGCCGGAAAACATCCTCGATGAATTGTTGAAGCGGCGGACGCTCAAGACCATTCCGGTGAACCGCGTCATGCTGATGGTCGCCGGAAACAATTCCGAGAATTCTCAGGTCACCCAGCATATCGCCGCCAGACCGCCTGACGGCGGACTGCATTCGGCGTTTTTCCAGAGGCAATACAGGCTGACGTAGCGGCCGGCCGGTAACCTTTTGCCTGCCACGGCATTTGTTGAGGACTTGGATCACAAGGAGGACCAAGTCATGCGCTGGCCGGCAATTCTCCTCGCTTTTGGCGGGTTTTCCGGTGGCCTGGCCGCGACATCAGTCGGCCAGGATCTGGCACACGCCCAGGAGCCCGCAAAAACCAAGCCCGTGACAACCAAGATGGTGTTCATGACCGACCATGGCGCGGGGATCGTGCTCTCCGTCAGCCGGTGCGAAGGCTTCGTGATCCTGGAGGGTCCCGCTGATCAGGTGGCACTGGTGCGCGACGGCCTCGTCCAGAGCGGCCTGCCGCCCAGCACCATCATCGCCCGCCCAGTCGACGCCCGTGGTCTCTAGGCCTCATTGTCAGCTCTACTTCGTCCGGCCGTGACCGGCCCCACGACGAGTTGCCATCGTTCTGGGCCATCTTTCTGACGGCCCCGAATTGAAATAGAAGTCGGCGGCGTGATCGCCAAACTCACCCTGCTGCACATCGTCGTGGCTGCCCTGGCCTGCGGCAGCCTCTACCTTGCCTGGCGCGAGGTGCAGCGGCGCTACATCTCGCAATGGCGCCTGCTGGCGCCGGCGACGCTCGGCCTCGGCGTGGCGCTGGGCCTCGCCCTGATCCAGATCGTGCTCGCCCGCCAGCCGGGCTGGACGTTCCTGCTCGCCCTCGC
>JAUXRT010000529.1 GCA_030681635.1 Reyranella sp. | reverse complement strand
ACCGCGAGATACTCCGGCTGCTTGTGGGCGCCGGCGCGAAGATCGACGTGCTTGTAGGCAAAAGCCTGGCCCATCAACGACATGGCAAGCCCTGCCTTGTAGGTCGGGCCGCTCAGCCAGATACCGTAAAGCGTCAACTTGGACATACTTTCCTCCTGTGAACGATGAATGCCGCGGCATTAGCACGCCGCCTGCGGACAAGCATCCCACTTGAGCGTGAGGCCCCCCCTTGAGCGCGAGGCCCTTGTGCCTGTATGACCGGGCATGAAAATTTCGGCCCGCGACATCGACCATCTCTCGGTCAGCCACACCGACCCCGAGACCACCGCCGCCAAGCTGCAGCAGCTCGGCTTCAACCTGACACCTGACGGGGTGGAGCCGCGTTGCGTCTGCTTCCAGCCCGACAGCGACGATATCCCGAACTACATCGAACTGCTGGCTGGCGACACCGTGCGCATCGCCGTGGCCATGAACGTCGAGGAACTCGAGGGCGAGGAGCGTACCCATGCCTGGGAGACCGAGGACGGCTTCGAGGTCGATGTCGGCGTCGTGATCGGCGAGACCGGCGGGCCGCTGCCCTGGTTCGCGGTCAAGAACGAGACGCCCGACGGCTTCATGGAGCCGGAATGGATCGTCCATCCCAACGGCGCGCTCGGCATGATGGCCATCCATGCTGTCGCCGAGAATCCGCGCGAGACCGCGAAGGCGCTGAAGGTCGCCTGGGGCGGCAAGACCGAGGAGATCTTCGACGGCTGCATGATGGTCAAGGCCGGCTCGGTGGAGCTGCTGATCTGGTCGCCGCTCGCCTATCAGCTCGAGTACAAGGCACTCGAGATCATGGCACCGGCGGAGATGCCGGCGATCGTCGGCGCCGCCATCGCGATCGAGCGCTCGCGCCCGCTCCAGGCGCTGCTGCGCGCCAACAATGTGCCGTTCGCCCTGACCGAAGGCGACCGCGTGCTGATCGCCCCCGAACAGTCGGGCGGGCTGATGCTGGAGTTCATGCCGCAGACCTGACGGCGATCAGGCGTTGTCGGGCACCAGCGGCTTCTTGAACTGAAGCGGCATCAGCTCGGGGCTGTCGCCGCCGCCATCGCGCCAGCGACCGGGTGTCATGCCCGCCACGCGCTTGAAGGCCCGACTGAAGGCCGCTTCCGATTCGTAGCCGATGTCGGCGGCAATGCGCGCGATGCCGTCCCGGCCGTTGCGCAGCCGGTCGGCAGCGAGCTGGATGCGCCAGCCGGTCAGGTATTCGATCGGCGGCTTGCCCAACAGTGCGTTGAAATGCTCGCCCAGCACGGTGCGCGAGGAGCCCGCTTCACGCGCCAGGCTTTCGGTCGTCCAGCGCCGCGCCGGGGCGGCGTGGAGAAGCCCCAGCGCCCGCCCGACGATCGGATCGCGCAGCGCGGCCAGCAACCCTTTGCTGCCGTCGGGCAGCCGGCTGGCATGACCTCGCAGCATCTCGACGAACAGCAGCTCCATCATGCGGCTGAGGATGGCTTCGGTGCCCGGCGTCGTCGCGTCCGTCCGGGCCAGCAACTCGCCGACCGTCGCCGAGAGGCTGGCGCTCAGCGACTGGCCGGTCACTCGCTCAACGAGAATCTCGGGCAGGGTGCGGAACACAGGTGATGACATCAATTCGGCCGACTCGAGAAAACCGCAAACCATGCGCGTCTCGCTGCCGCCGCCGCCATGATCGACCCGCCAGATCCCCTCGGTCGGCCCGCTGGGGTTGAGCTGGGCCGCGGGTGCCATGTCCGGCGTCGCGCCGTCCTCGAACTTGTGGCGGTCGGCAAACGGCAACAGGATCAGATCACCGGCGCCAACATTGCGGCGCGTGCCGGTTGCGGTCTCGATGGTGCAACCGCCCCGGGCAATATAGTGGAAGGCGCTGGTGTGGCGCAGATGCGCCATGGGTTCGTCGGCATTGAAGCGCTGCGGCGACAGCACGGCGAACGGCGCAGTGAAGCGGCCGTTGAGGAAGATCGCTCCGCTCAGCCGCACGGCCCGCAGGACTTCAGACAGAACGTCGGGCTCGGCGGCGATTCGCGGCGTCTCGGCAAACGAGGGCGGCGTCCCGGTCATTGTTCGAACCCCGGTCCCACGATACTTCGCTCCTGTCAAATCTGAAGGAGGTTTCCGATGTCAGTCCAAACCCTGCGCAAGCCCACAACCACCGATTGGCGCGCCATCCTAGCAGAGATCGGTCCTCAGCTCGCCGAGGAAGGCGCGCGTTGCGACAAGTCGGGGGCCTACGTCGGCGCCAACATCGCCCTGCTCCGTGAAAACGGCTTCTTCGGACTGGCCGTGCCGGTCGAGTTCGGCGGCAGCGGCCTCACGCGCACCGAGTTGGCCGCCATGCTGCGCCAGCTCGGCCGCACCTGCAGCTCGACGGGCCTCGCATTTTCCATGCACACGCACCCGGCCGCCGCCCAGGTGTGGCGCTGGCGGAACCAGAAGGCGCCGGTGGAGCCGCTGCTGAAGCGCATTGCCGGCGATCGCATCCAGCTCCTGACCTCGGGCGGTTCGGACTGGCTTTCCGGCTCGGGCACCGCCACCAAGGTCGAGGGTGGCTATCGCATCAGCGGACAGAAGATCTTCGCCAGCGGCGCGCCGACCGCCGACCTGTTCATGACCACCGCCGTCGAGCAGACCGCCGAAGGACCGACCGTCCTGCAGTTCGGCCTGCCGGTGAAGAGCGAGGGCGTCACCATCCTCGACACCTGGGACACGCTCGGCATGCGCGGCACCGCCTCGCAGACCGTGAAGATCGACAACGTGTTCATCGCCGATGCCGCCGTCTCGGTGCGCCGTCCCGCCGGCAAGTGGCATCCCGCGATGCACGTGATCTCGATGGTGGCCTTCCCGCTGGTCTACGCCGCCTACACCGGCGTCGCCGAAGCGGCGCGCGACATCGCCGTCGCGGCGGCGAAGAAGCGCAGCGATCCCTCGACCGTCGAGGCGGTCGGCGAACTCGAGAACGAATGGGCGGCCACCCGCATCGCCCATGACAGCATGGTCGCGTTTGGCGAGACCGCGGCACCCGGCCCCGAGACGACCAACACGATCTTCACCCACCGTGCGCTGGTGGCGCGCAGTGCCATCAAGACGGTCGAACTGGCGATGGGCGTTGCAGGCGGTGCAAGCTACTTCAGGTCGATGGGCCTGGAGCGCCTGTTCCGCGACATCCAGGGCGCACGCTTCCATCCGTTGACCGACGCGCCGCAGCGCAGGCTCGCCGGCCGCATGGCGCTCGGTCTTCCGATCGACGACTAGAAGGCCGGCGCCGGGGCCTGGGGCACGGCCTTCCAGAAGTCGGGGTCGTGGCCGAAGAACAGCCTGGCCCCGCCCCGCTCCAGGGCCGCGAGGCGGTCGAGCGACGCCAGCATCTGCTCTCGGTCCCAGACGAAGCGCGGCAGCCGGCGGTCGCGCAGCGTCCGGCAGAAGTAGCAGGCATCGCCGGTCAACACGATCTCGCCGGCCTCGGTGCGCACTTTCAGCGATTGATGGCCCGGCGTGTGGCCATAGGTCGGGACGCAGACGACGCTGCCGTCGCCGAACAGATCATGCTCGCCCTCGACCTGCTTCACCGGATGGCCATGGTCGAAGTCGGCCTTGAAGAAGCCGACCTTGGCCGCGGTCTCGGGATCCTGCGCCGCCTGCCATTCCGGCCGCTGCACCACCATGGTGGCGTTGGGCACCAGCTCGTTGCCGCCGGCGTGGTCGAAATGCAGGTGTGAATTCACGATGAAGTCGACCTTGCCGGGATCGCGATCGATCGCTTCCAGACGCGACTTCACATCGTCGGCCGCGCCGTACTGCTCGAAGCCGAAGATCCTGGCCACGCGCTCGCCCAGCCTGCCAGCGGCATCTGTACGGCATTGCGGATGCATACCGGTGTCGAACAGGGCGCGTCCCTTGGGATGCTCGATCAGGTAGGAGGGGATCGGCAGCGCCACCGGGCCATCCTCGCCCTCGATCATGTCCTTGAGGCGTCCGACCAGCCGGCCGCAGGTCATGGCGTAGAGTTTCGCGACCATTGTTCTTCCCGCCTTTCGTCGGGCAAGCCTAACACATATGATTCGCGCCATGCGTCTATTGCCGATCCTCGTCCTCGCCCTGCTCAGCAGCCCCGCCCTCGCCCAGCCGCAACCGCGTGTCGTGCTCGACATCACCTTGCCGCCGCCACCGGATCACCAGCTCTCGAGCTTTGGACCGCCGGGCCGCCTGGCCATCGGATCCGACGGCACGCACTATGTGTTGCTGAGCAGCTTTAGCCCCTCGCCCGACGGCATCGCGCCCGCCGCCAGCGCCCGTGTCGAACTGCTGGCCTACCGGCCCGACGGCGGGCTCAAGTTCCGGACCATGCTGCCCGTGCAGACCAGCGTCGGCCCGCGCGGCTTCAATGTTGCCTCACTGGGTGTCGCGGTCACGTCTTCGGGCGAAACGGCGGTCTTCCTCAGCAGCTCCAACCAGGCGATGGCCACGCCGCAGCGGGAGCGCTCGGTGACCTCGATCTATCGGGTCACCGCCGACGGCAAGGTGCGGCGCGCCACCGCCGTGCCGCCCGCAACGCCTGGCAACCCGGCGTCCTACTACCAGACCAAGTTCTACCTCCCGACCACCGACAACGGCCTGCTGGTCGGCGGTGGCTTCGGACCCGGCCCTTTCAACTGGTGGATCGGCAAGTTCGACGCCGAGGGACAGCGGAGCTGGCAGGCGGGCCCGGGGCCCGGCTATCCGGAAGATGTCTATGGTCTTGCTGCCAGATCCGACGGCGGCATCACGGCCGCGGTGCAGGAAATCCAGCGCGTGATGGCGCTCAGCCAATGGTACATCGCGCGCTTTGCCGCCGACGGCACGCCGCAGGGCCGGACTCCGTTCAACACCGAGGGCACGTCATTCGCGCTGCTGCCCGGCGGGTGGGCCTCGGCGCTCAGCCGCTTCGACACCTCCCGGCCGCCGGAGATCGTGCGGATCGACGAGGCAGGAAACGTCGCCGGCCGCGCGCCGTGGCGCTATGGGCAGACGCGCCGCATGATCGCCGACGGCGACGGGTTCGTGGCCATCGTCTGCGACACGATGGATGGGCCGCCCTGCTACGTCGTGGCAGGCCGCACGGATGGACAGGTGCGTTGGCAGAGTCCTGCGATGAACGCCAGCGACATCGCCCGGACACCGGACGGACAGACCGCGGCCCTGGTCTGGTCGGACGACAGCCTGACGGCGCGGCTGGTGCGCTACGCCGCTCCCTGAAGATCAGGCGGCGTCGAGCGCCTTCTTCAACAGTTCGTTGACGATCTTGGGATTGGCCTTGCCGCCGGTCGCCTTCATCACCTGGCCGACGAACCAGCCCATCAGGGTGGGCTTGGCCTTGTAGGCCGTGACCTGGCCCGGGTTGCCGTCGATCACCGCCTTGATGGCGGCCTCGATGGCGCCGGTATCGGTCACCTGCTTCAGGCCGCGCTCCTCGACCAGCACGGCCGGGTCCTTGCCGGTCTCTTCCATGGCAACGAACAGATCCTTGGCGATACGGCCCGAGATCGTGCCGTCCGCCTGCAGGTCGAGCAGCTTGCCGAGATGCTCCGCTTTGATGGGCGACTCCGCGATCGTGGCACCACGCCGGTTCAGCATCGCGAAGAAATCGCCCGTGACGAGCTTCACGGCTTCCTTGGCGTCGCGACCCTTCGCCACCGTATCGAAGAACGCCGCCGTCTCCTTCTCAAGGACCAGGACGCCCGCGTCGTAGGGCGTGAGGCCATAGTCCTTGATGAAGCGGTTCTTCCGCGCATCCGGCAACTCCGGCAGGCTGGCGCGGATCTTGTCGACATATTCCTGGGTAAAGACGAGTGGCAGCAGATCGGGATCGGGGAAGTAGCGATAATCGTGCGCGTCTTCCTTGGAGCGCATCGAGCGTGTCTCGCCACGGCCGGGATCGAACAGCCGTGTCTCCTGCACGATCTTGCCGCCGCCCTCGATGATCTCGACCTGGCGGCGGGCTTCGTACTCGATGGCCTGCTTGACGTAGCGGATCGAGTTCACGTTCTTGATCTCGCAGCGCGTGCCCAGTTCAGCGCCCGGCTTGCGCACCGAGACGTTGACGTCGCAGCGCATGGAGCCCTCGTCCATGTTGCCGTCGCAGGTGCCGAGATAGCGCACGATCGCGCGCAGCTTGGTCAGGTACGCCGCCGCTTCGTCGGCATTGCGCATGTCGGGCCGGCTCACGATCTCCATCAGCGCCACGCCCGACCGGTTTAGGTCGACATAGGTCTGGCTCGGGTGCTGGTCGTGCAGGCTCTTGCCGGCATCCTGCTCGAGATGCAGGCGCTCGATGCCGATGGTCTTGGTCGCGCCGTCAGGCAGATCGATCTCGACGGCACCCTCGC
>JAUXRT010000527.1 GCA_030681635.1 Reyranella sp. | reverse complement strand
GGCCGAGATCGAGCGGCGGCTGGGCGTCACTGCCGTCGATCTCTATGGCCTCAGCGAAGTGATGGGCCCCGGCGTCGCCTGCGAGTTCGCCGAGACCAAGGACGGACCCACGATCTGGGAGGATCACTTCTATCCCGAGGTCGTCGACCCGGACTCAGGGACCCCGGTGCCCGACGGCCTACCGGGCGAGCTGGTGTTCACGACGCTCACCAAGGAGGCGATGCCGGTCATCCGCTACCGCACGCGCGATCTGACGCGGCTGATGCCGGGATCGGCCAGCGTGATGCGGCGCATGGCCAAGATCACCGGTCGCAGCGACGACATGCTGATCGTGCGCGGCGTCAACCTGTTCCCGAGCCAGGTCGAGGAGCAGATCCTGCGCGACCCTGCACTGAGCGGCCACTATGTCATCGAGCTCACACGCACCGGCGCGCTCGACGACCTGCTGGTGCGGGTCGAAGCGCGGGCCGTGCTGGCGGGGGATGCGGCGGGACAGTCGGCGGCGGAGCTGGGGCGACGCCTGAAGGGCATGTGTGGGCTATCGGCCACGATCGATGTCGCGGGCCCAGGGACGATAGAGCGCTCGATGGGCAAGGCGCGCCGGGTGATCGACAAGCGGCCGAAGGCTTAGCGCTGCTCCCTAATTCCAGGGGCCGCCATTCGCGAGCTTGATGCGGGCGCGTGCAAGATCCGGGTCGTTCGGAAGCTGGCTGATCTCGACAGGCAGTTCGCCGGGCAGGGCGGTCGTACGCAGCGAGGATTTGCCGCTCGGCATGTTGGCCATCAGGACGGCGCCGAAGGTCACGACGGTGGCGGCGATGACCAGGAAATCCAGCCACGTCAGGGCGAGTTTCGGTTTCAGGGATGCCTCACACGTTTGCTTGTGAGGGCTACGAGCTGACCCCGCCTGCCATCCCCAAGTTCGGTCAGACGTAGGCGATGCGCAGGATATTGGTCGCCCCGGGGGTGCCGAAGGGCACGCCGGCGGTGATCACGAGGCGCTCGCCTTCCTTGGCCAGCTCCTCCTTGCGGGCGACGCTGACGGCCCGCTGCACCATGTCGGCGAAATTATGCGCGTCTCCTGCATGAACCGGATGGACGCCCCAGGTCAGCGTCATGCGCCGGGCGGTGTCGATGTTGGGCGTCAGGCAGAGGATGCGGACATCCGGCCGCTCGCGGGCAGCCCGGAGCGTGGTCGAGCCGGTGTTGGTGTAGGTGACGATGGCGGCGGCCGACAGCGTATGGGCGCATTGACGCGCCGCGGCGCTGATAGCGTCGGCGGCGGTGGCCTCGGGTTCATGCCGGCTGGCATCCATCAGACGGCGGTAGAGCGGATCGCCTTCGGCCGCCCGGATGATGCGGTCCATGATGGTGACCGCCTCGATCGGATAGTCACCCGATGCCGATTCGGCCGAGAGCATCACCGCATCCGTGCCGTCATAGACGGCGGTGGCCACGTCGGAGGCCTCGGCGCGGGTCGGCGTCGGCGAATGGACCATCGAGTCCAGCATCTGGGTCGCCACGATGGCGGGCTTTCCGGCCACGCGGCAGGCGGCGAGGATCCGCTTCTGCAGCGGCGGCACCGCCTCGGGCGGCATCTCCACACCGAGATCGCCGCGCGCCACCATGATGCCGTCGCTCTGTTCGATGATCTCGTCGAGATGGTCGATGGCGGCCGGCTTCTCGAGCTTGGCCATCACCGCGGCACGACCGGCCACCAGCTTCTTGAGCTCGGCGATGTCGTGGGCGTGCTGCACGAAGGACAGCGCCACCCAGTCGACGCCCAGTGACAGGCCGAACGCGAGGTCCTTGTGGTCCTTCGGTGTCATTGGCGACATCGGCAGCACGAGGTTGGGCAGGTTCACGCCCTTGCGGTCGCTGATCTGGCCCGGCACTTCGACCACGGCGTCGATCGTGTCCGCACCGTGGGCGACGATGCGGAGCCGCACCATGCCGTCGTCGATCAGCAGCAGCCCATCGGGTCTGGCTGCCTTGAAGATCTCAGGGTGCAGCAAGGGGACGCGCTTGGCCGTGGCCGGCTTGGGGTCCATGTCGAAGCGCAGCTTCTGGCCTGTCTTGAGGTCCATTGGCTGCTTGCCGATGACGCCCAGCCGCAGTTTGGGGCCCTGCAGGTCCATCAGGATGGCGACGGGGTGGTTGTATTTTTTCTCGAGCGCGCGGAGCTGCTCGACCCGCTTGCGGTGATCGTCGGGCACACCGTGGCTGAAATTCAGGCGGAACACGTCGGCGCCGGCCTCGAACAGCGCGCGCAGGCGCTCCGGCGTGGAAGTGGCGGGCCCCAGGGTGGCGACGATCTTGGTGAAACGCTGACGACGCATGGGCCCAGTCTACTTCTTTGGCGACGACACTTTGAAGTCACCTGCCTGCTCGTAGACCTTTACCACGGCGGCGTCATCCAGGCGGCCCCAGCCGGCGCCCGCGGCGGCCAGGAAAAGCTGGTGGGCGGCGGCGGCCATCGGCAGCGGCAGGCGGTGTTCGTGGCCGGTGTTCAGCACCAGGCCGAGATCTTTTACGAAGATCTCCACCGCCGAGAGCGGCGAGAAATCGTCGTCGAGCATGTGCGGCACGCGGTTGCCGAACATCCAGCTATTGCCGGCGCTGGCCGAGATCACCTCGTAGACCGCGCGGGTGTCGGCACCGGCCTTGGCCGCGAGCGCCATGGCCTCGGCCGCGGTGGCGATATGAACGCCGGCCAGGAGCTGGTTCACCGTCTTCACCAGGGAGCCGATGCCGGCGGCATCGCCCAGGCGGAAGACCTTGGCTGAGGTGGCGGAAAGGATGGACTCCGCGGTCGCGAAGGCCTGTGGTGCCCCTGAGGCCATGAAAGTGAGTTCGCCGCTCTCGGCACGGGCGCGACCGCCCGACATCGGCGCGTCGAGCAACTGATGCCCGCTTCCGGCGAGTCGCTCGCCCAGCGCTTTTGCGAAGGCGGGCGGCACGGTGGCGCACTGCATGACCAGGCCGCCCTTGCGCAGCGCGGCGGCCGCGCCGCCCTCACCGAAGAGCACCGTCTCGACCTGCTGCGCGTTCACGACGGCCACGACGACGACATCGGCGCTTGCTGCGGCGGCCGCCGGCGTGGCCGCGATTGTGCCGCCGGCCGCCGTGAAGGCGTCGCATGCTGCTGCACTCGGATCGACGCCGATCACCTTGTGGCCGTGCTTTAAAAGGTTCTTGGCCATGCCGAGGCCCATGGAACCCAGTCCGACGAAGGCGACGACCGGTGTATTCTTGTCTGTCATGGATCAGGCCTTGATGCCGTATTTGGCGGCCCAGCCGAGGCCGGCGGCAGTTGTCGTCTTGGGCTTGTACTCGAGGCCGACATAACCCTGGTAGCCAAGGCGATCGAGCACATCGAGCAGGTAGAGGTGATTGACCTCGCCAATGTCGGGCTCGTTGCGGTCCGGGTTGCCGGCGATCTGCACATGCGCGGTGATGGGAAACAGACGCTCCATGCGCTTCTGCAGATCACCTTCGGTCACCTGCATATGATAGAGGTCGAGCTGCAGTTTCAGATGCGGCGCGCCCACCTCGTCGATGATCTGCTTCACCTGGTCGGTGGTGTTGGTGAAGTAGCCGGGAATATCGCGGTGGTTGATCGGCTCCATCACGATGGTGAGGCCGCTCTTGGCGGTGCGATCACAGACTTTCCTGAGGTTCGAGACGAAGGTGTGGTGCATCGCCTTGGTGTCGGCCCCCGGCGCGATCATGCCCGACATGACGTGCAGCGTGCGGCACTCCAGCACCTTGGCGTAGTCGAGCGCCTTCTCAAGTGCGGCGGCAAACTCGGCCTCGCGGCCGGGCAGGGCGGCGAGGCCGCGCTCGCCCTTGCTCCAGTCGCCCGGCGGCAGGTTGAACAGCGCCTGCGTGAGCTTGTGCTTCTTGAGTTCGGCCGCGATATCAGCAGCCGGCGCCTCGTAGGGAAACAGGATCTCGACCGCCTTGAAGCCGTGCGCCGCCGCGGCGCCAAACCGCTGCAGGAACGGCACCTCCTGGTAGATCCACGACAGATTGGCGGCGAGCTTGGGCATTCGTCTTGTCCGATCAGGAAGGAAAAGCTTCTTCGACGTCGCGCACCTGCGCGGCCGAGAGCGTGCGCACCTTGAGACCCTGCAGCAGCAGGTGAAGCTTGGCGGTTTCTTCCAGCTCCTCGATCGAGGCGGAGGCGGCCGACAGCGACGTGCCGGCGACGACCGGCCCATGGTTCGCCAGCAGCACGGCGCGATGGTCCGTTGCGTACTCGCGGATCGCGTCGGCAAGCTTGGGATCGCCCGGCTTGAAGTAGGGCACCAGCGGCAGCTTGCCGACGCGCATCACGAAGTAGGGCGTGATCGGCGGCAGGGTGCTTTCGGCATTGTGGTGGCAGGAGGGGTCGAGGCACGAGATCGCCACGGCATGGGTGCAATGAAGATGCACGATAGCGCGGTCCTTGGGACGCACGTCGTAGACTGAGCGATGCAGCAGCGCTTCCTTGGTCGGTGGATCGCCGGCCACGTGTTTGCCCGAGAGGTCGAGCTTAGAAAGCTGGCCCGGGTTGAGTTCGCCCAATGACGAATTGGTCGGGCTCATCAGCCAGCCGTCATCGACACGCACACTGATGTTGCCCGACGTGCCAGGGCAAAGCCCACGGGTCGCGAGCTTGGCGCCCAGCGCACAGATGTCGTCGCGGGTCTTGGACTCTTTGCTGCTCATAGCCGTTCAAACGCCTTGGTGAAGAAGTCGGTTGCGCCGAAATTGCCCGACTTCAGCGCCAGCAACAGCGGCTTGTTTCCAACCGAGGCCGTCCATGGCACGCCGGGATCGATCTCGGGGCCGATGCGGAGCGCCGTCACGTCGAGGGCGCCGACGACTGCGCCCGAGGTCTCGCCGCCGGCCACGACCAGGCGACTGACGCCCGCCGCGACCAACCCGCGTGCGAGGGCCGCCATCGTCTTCTCGATCGCCTGGCTCGACTTCTCGACGCCGTATTTCGCCTGCAAGGCCTTCACCGCGTCGGGCTTGTCGCTGGCCGACAGGAGAATGGCTCCGTTGCCGAGCTTGTCCTTGGCCCAGGCGAGTGCCTTCTCGCCGACCGGCTCGCCGCGGCAGATGGCGTCGGTATCGAGCGCGAGATGCGGGCCCTTGAAGGCGGCGATCTGACTGAGCGTTGCCGTTGAGCAGGAACCGGCAAGCACGGCCGCCGCACCCGCGACTTTCGGCAGCGTGTCGGCATTGGGCTTGTGCGTCAGCAGGCCACGGCGGCGATAGGCGGCGGGCAGGCCGAGCGCCACGCCCGAACCGCCGGTGACGAGGGCATCGTCACCCACGGCCTCGCCGATGATGCCGAGATCGGTGTCGGCCACGGCATCGACGACGACATGGCGCACGTTCTCGGCCGCCAGCTTGTCGAGCGCGGCCCGCAACGAAGCCGATCCGGACTGGACCTGTTTTAGCGGCGCCAGCCCGACCTTGTGCTTCGTCTGGCGGGCCAGCACGCGCACCAGGCTGGAATCGGTCATCGGCGTCAGCGGGTGGTGGCGCATATGCGTGTCCGACAGCAGCAGGTCGCCCACGAACAGATGGCCAAAGAAGATCGTGCGGCCGTTCACCGGAAAGGCCGGGCAGTAGGTCGCCTGCTTCGCCTTCAGCGCATCGAGCAGGGCATCGCTCACCGGCCCGATGTTGCCGGCATCAGTCGAATCGAAGGTCGAGCAGTATTTGAAGAAGAAGCGGACGCAGCCGGCCGCCTGAAGCGCCTTCAGCGCCTCGAGCGACTGGGCGGCGGCATCCTTTGCCGGGATCGAGCGCGTCTTGAGCGCCACGACGACGGCGTCGACGTCGTCGGGAATCGTCCCTTGGGGAGGCACGCCGATCGTCTGGATCGTGCGCATCCCGCCCTTGACCAGCATGCCCGCGATGTCGGTCGCGCCGGTGAAATCGTCGGCAATCACTCCGAGTACAGCCATGGGAGGACGTTAGGCGATCACGGTCGCCTTCATCCAGAACTTTCGGCGGCGGCTGCGGCGGCGCGCTTCGTCCTCGCCGTCGTAATGGTGCAGTGCGGGCGCGGGATCGAAAGTGTCGCGGATGTCGAGGGAGTTGACGTTGACGATGCCTATTGCCCCGGCTGCATCGTCCATGACCGCGCCGACATAGGTGCCGCATTTGGCACAGAGCAGGTAATCGGTGATGCCGAGGCCGAAGCGGTAGCGGGAAAGGCTGCCGGGCTGGCAGCGGAATTCGACCGACCCTGCCGGATCGCCCATCGTCCGCGCGCCGTGGCGGCGGCAGAAGCTGCAGCCGCAGCGGCCGACCCGCATCTCCTCAGGCTTCTTTTCCGAATCGAAGCGGAAGGCGATGCCACCGCAATGGCAGGAGCCGGTGTAGGTTGTCATGTATTCGGCACGATCAGGGTTGCGCGGAAATCGTTGACATTGGTCCGCGTCGGGCCGGTGACGAGGCTGTCGCCAAGCGACTCGAAGAAACTGTGGCCATCGTTGTTGTGCAGCATGGCCTTGGGATCATGGCCCTTGGCCAGGGCGCGGGCCAGCGAGTCGGGCGTGAAGATGGCACCGGCAATCTCCTCGGCACCGTCGACGCCGTCGGTGTCGGCCGCGAGGCCCCAGATCTGTGGCGCGCCGTCGGCCTCGATCGCCTTGCCGAGCAGGTATTCGACGTTGCGGCCGCCGCGGCCCTGGCCGCGCACCGTCACCGTCGTCTCGCCACCGGAGAGGATGACCGTGGGCTTCTTCGCACCCGCCACGAGATCGAGGGCGCGGCGGGCGTGCGCCGCGCCCAGCTCGCGCGCCTCGCCTTCGAGATTGTCGCCCAACATCACGACCACGCAGCCGCGCGAGCGCGCCACCGCGGCGGCCGCTTCGAGCGAGCGTTTGGGTGTGGCCACGATGATCGTTTCGACACGCCGCAGCCGTGGATCGGCGGGCTTGGGCGTCTCTTCTATCTTGCCGGCCGCACCCGCCTCGAGATGGGCGCGCACGGATGCCGGCGGATCGATGCGGTACTTGGCCAGCACTGCCAGTGCCTCGGCGAAGGTTGTGCGATCGGGGACAGTGGGCCCCGAGCCGATCACGCCGGGATCGTCGTTGGGCACATCGGAGATCAGCCACGACAGGACGCGGGCGGGCTGCGCCGCGATGGCGAGCCTTCCGCCCTTGATCGCCGAGAGGTGCTTTCGCACCGTGTTCATCTCGACGATGTTGGCGCCTGACTTCAGCAGCGCCCGGTTCACCTCCTGCTTGTCGGCCAGCGACAGGCCGGGTGCGGGGAGGGCGAGCAATGAGGACGCGCCACCCGAGATGAGGCAGAGCACGAGGTCGTCGGCCGTGAGGCCTTTCACCTTGTCGAGGATGCGGCCGGCGGCGGCGCGGCCCTTTTCGTCGGGCACGGGATGGGCGGCTTCGACGATTTCGATGCGCTTGCAAGCTTCGCCATAACTATAGCGGGTGACGACGAGGCCTTCGAGCGGATGCGGCCACTGGTCTTCGACGGCGCGCGCCATCGCGGCACTGGCCTTGCCGGCGCCGATCACGATTGTCTTGCCTTTGGGAGGCTGCAGCTTGGCGATGTAAGGCGCGAGGCAGGTGGCGGGGCGGGCCGCCGCCAGGGCGGCATCGAACAGGTCGCGCAACAGGGCGCGGGCATCGGCATCTTTCATTTGGCCAATCTTCGCACTATAGGGGCGCGATGCAACAACTCCTCGGCCCAGAAGATCCGCCGTCGTTTCAGGTGTTCAATGAAAAGGGCGGGGCGCCGCTCCTGCTGCTCTGCGATCACGCCAGCAAGGCCGTTCCCAAGGCATTGGGCGGTCTCGGCATCTCCGAAGAAGAGCTTGCGCGCCACATCGGCTGGGATATCGGTGGCCTCGACGCCGCGACCGAACTCGCCACCGCCCTTGACGCACCGCTCGTCGCCTCCGGCTATTCGCGCCTGGTGATCGACTGCAACCGCTGGCCGGGCGGTGAAGGATCTATTCCGGAAATCAGCGATGGCACCTCGGTGCCGGCGAATCACGGTTTGGCCAAGGCGGAGATCGACGCCCGCGCCGAGGCGTGCTTTTGGCCTTATCACCGTGAGGTCGACCGACAGCTTGACCGCATGACGGCAAGCGGGCGATCCGTTGCCTTGCTCGTGATGCACAGTTTTACGCCCGAGATGAAGGGTTTTAGGCGCCCTTGGCACGTCGGCGTCCTGTGGAACGACGATCCGCGCCTGCCGGAGCCGCTGCTGACCGAACTGCGGCGCGATACCTCCCTCGTGGTCGGCGACAACGAACCCTATTCGGCGCGCGCCTCCTACGAATACACGCTCAACGCCCATGCACGTCCGCGCAGCCTGCCGCATTGCTCGCTGGAAGTGCGCCAGGATCTGATTGGCACGCAAGACGAGGCGCGCGCCTGGGGGCGGCGGTTGGCGCCGGCAATCCAGTCCGCCGTCGCGGTCGCCTTGCGTTGATGGGTGCCCGCATGAAGTGTGTGCGGCTCGACGAGAATCCTGGCGACATCGCGCGACGACACCTCGCCGACGCTGCCAATGGCTGGAGTGTGGGCACCTGGGGGGCCATCGGCGAATTCCAGTACGACCCGGACGAGCCGGACCTTGCCGTCGATCTCGAGGCGCTGTCGGTCACGACCAGGCGCGGCGCGCTTCACATCGGGCCGCTCACCGATGCCGTGCTGTTCGCCTTGATCGACGACGACGGTCGCACCCGCGAGATCGCCTTTTGCTCGTCGCACGAATGCGCCCGGCGCACGACGATCCATGAACTGGACGACACGACCTTCGACCTCGGCATCGGCGCACCCCACATCGACATGATGGTGCGCCTGCGGCCCGACGATGCGGCGACCCGCACGGCATTGCGGGGCGGCGTCGGCCGGCCGCTGCTCGCACCGGGCAATCCGGCCGGTGGCGCCATCGCGCAGGCCAGCCCGACCCGCATCTTCGCCTCGGCGCTGGCCCGGCTGGAGGTCCATCAGCCGATTCCGGCGCCCGGTGCCCGCTCGCCCGAGGGGCCGCACAGCCACCTGCTGCCGGAATATCTCGAGGAGGGCAGGGTGCATGCGCCCGGATCGCCTCTGCCGACTGGTTTATACTGCGGGCTGAGCCTATATCCCCGGACACGCCTTTAGCCTTGGTTCCCAGGAGATTGTCATGGACGACAAGACCCGCACCGATCTCGAAGCCGCCGCCTTCCGCCGGCTGGTCGCGCATCTGCAGGAGCGCACCGACGTTCAGAACATCGATATGATGAATCTGGCCGGTTTCTGCCGCAACTGCCTGTCGCGCTGGTATCGCGAGGAAGCCGGCAAGCAGGGCATCGAGATTGCCGATCCCAAGGCCCGCGAGATCGTCTACGGCATGCCTTTCGACGAGTGGAAGGCCAAGTACCAGAAAGAGGCCTCGGGCGATCAAAAGAAGGCTTTCGACAAGGGCCAGCACAAGCACGGCTGAGGCTCGTCCGGACGGTCCCCGTTATCCCCATCTTTCAGCGCAACAGCGTCATTGAGCCGACATGCCCTCGGCTCCTATGGTCCGCCTGACTGGACCCTAGGAGTTGAGGACATGCCGGACGGAAGCGCCGTTTCCAAGAAGACCAAGGCCGGGCCGGTTTCGGCCGACCGCCTGAAGAGCTTCGTCGAGCGGATCGAGAAGCTCGAGGAAGAGCGCAAGGCCATCGGCGGCGACATCAAGGACGTCTATTCCGAAGCCAAGGGCGTCGGCTACGACGTCAAGACCATGCGGAAGGTCGTTTCGCTCCGGCAGATGGATGCGGCCGACCGCGCCGAGCAGGAGACGCTGCTCGACGTCTACAAGCACGCGCTTGGAATGGTCTGAGACTCAAACGCGGGCCTATCCCCACCGGCCGCCGGACGCGAGGCTTCCCGAAAGCTTCGGGAGGAATAAAGCGTGAGCGTCCATCGTCGTGTTTTCGTCGCGTCGCTCGGTGCGATCGCGGCTGCGGGCTCCGCTGCGCAGGCCCAGGCCTTTCCCTCGCAGCCCGTGCATGTCGTCGTGCCGTTCCCGCCGGGTGGGGGCACGGACGCGCTGGCGCGCGCCATCCAGGAGCCGATGCAACGCTCGCTCGGCGGTACCATCATCATCGACAACAAGGGCGGCGGTGGCGGCAACATCGCCCACGACTTCGTCGCCAAGCAGCCGGCCGACGGCCACTGGATGGTGGTCAGCGCCAACAACCTGCCACTCTATCCCTATATCGTGGCCAAGCTCGGCTACGACCCCAAGACCGCCTTCATTCCGATCGGCTTCATCGCCAAGCAGGAATCGGTGCTGGTGGGCAGCGCCGACGCGCCCTGGGCCGATCTCAAGGCGATCATCGCCGCGGCCAAGGCGGCACCTGGCTCCGTCCAGTACGGCACGGCCGGGCTCACGACGCCAATGCATCTGTCGACCGAGCAGTTCGCCATGCTGAACGGCCTCAAGCTGACGCATGTGCCGTTCCGCGGCACCGGCCCGCTGGTCACCGATCTGCTGGGCGGCCACATCAAGCTCGGCATGTCGAGCATCACCAGCGTTGCGCCGCAGATCGCGGCTGGCAAGCTCAAGCCCTACGCCATGGCGTCGCTGGAGCGCTCGTCGGTGGCGCCTGACATTCCCACCTTCAAGGAGCTGGGGGCGGGCGATGTCGATGGCACGATCGTCTACACGCTGCTGGCGCCGACCGGCACGCCGCCCGCAGTCGTTGCCAAGCTGAACAAGGCGCTGAACGATGCGGTGTCGACGCCCGAGGGCAAGGACGACCTCAAGAAGCGCGGCTTCGTCGCCATGGGCGGCACGCCCCAGCAACTCGGCGACTGGCTGAAGATCCAGGAGCCGATCTGGGTCCCGGTGCTGCAGGCTGCCGGGATCAAGCCTGAGTAGTCGGGGGCGCGCCACTTCAGTAGCGCTCATGCTCATATTCTGCGGACCGCGCGCGTCTCGCGCGCCTCAAGGCGCATGTGAATGCGCCGGAGCGGGCGGGACGCCCGCGGTCCGGAAGACATGAGCGCCGCTGGAGTGGCGCGCTCCAATGATTCAGAACCAGATGTTCATCGGCAGGCC
>JAUXRT010000522.1 GCA_030681635.1 Reyranella sp. | reverse complement strand
GGCCATGGCCGGCCCCATGGTTCTGGAGGTCCGATTTCTGCTAGGATTGACGTATGTGGAGCGACGTTCTCGACCTTGAGGAATTCTACGGCAGCACGCTTGGCCAGACGACGGCGCGGCTGCTGCGCGCCCGGCTGCGCGAAGTGTGGCCGAGCGTTCGCGGCGAGAGCGTGCTGGGCCTGGGCTACGCCACGCCGCTGCTGCGGCCGTTCGTCGAGGAAGCCCAACGCACCCTTGCCTTCATGCCGGCCCAGCAGGGCGTCACGCGCTGGCCGCGCGAGGGCCGCAACCTCTCGGCCCTGGTCGACGAGATGGACCTGCCGCTGCCCGACCGTTCGGTCGACCGCGTGCTGCTGGTCCATGCCGTTGAATGCACCGAGCAGGTGCGGCCCCTGCTGCGCGAGATCTGGCGGGTGATGGCCGACGGCGGCCGCCTGATCGTGGTGGCGCCGACGCGCGCCGGCTTCTGGTCGCAGATCGACCGCTCGCCCTTCTACCAGGGCCACCCCTATTCCACCGGCCAGCTCGCCATGCTGCTGCGCGCCAACATGTTCGCACCATTGCGCCAGACGCGCGCCCTCTACATGCCGCCGACCCGCTCGCGACTGGCCATGCGCATGGCGCCCGCCGTCGAGCGCTTCGGCCAGCGCTGGCTCGGCCGCTTCGCCGGCGTCAGCGTGATCGAGTCCGGCAAGCAGCTCTACGCCGGGATCGCCGAACGGGCGCAGAATCAGCCGGTCGCCGCCATGCGGCCGAAACTGCGCATCGCCAGCTCGCGCGACACCTCCCCTGTCGCGGGCAATGTCGCGGGCGCCGCGCGCCATACCGGGGACGGCGAAGCCCCCGTCTCCTGACCTCCGGAAAATAACGACATGTCTTTTTCTCCGCGCGTGATCGCGCTGCTCGGTTTTGGCGAAGCGGGCTCGGCCATCGCCCGTGGCCTCTGCATCGAGGGCGGCTGGCGCGGGTCGCACGACGAAGGCGGGCCTAAGCCCGGAGACAACGCGCCCCGCCGCGTGATCGCCATCGACACCGCGCTCGACAAGGATGCGCGCGGCACGGCGCTGGGCAAGACTGCACGCGGGCTCGATGTCGCCATCGAAGGCACCTACACCGAGGCGCTGCGCGAAGCCGACCTAGTGATCTCAGCCGTCCAGGGCGAGTTCGCCCGCGAGGCCGCCGCCGCGGCCGCGCCGCTCCTGAAGAAGGGTGCGCATTTCCTCGATCTCTGCACCATCACCGGCAAGATGTCGGACGAGGATCGCGCCGAGATCGAGACAGGCGCCGGCCGCTACATCGACATCGCCGTCATGGGCGGCTTCTTCAGCCAGGGCATCAAGGCGCCGATGCTGGTGGCGGGCGAAGACGCCGCCGAGACGGTGACGTGGATGAACGCCAACGGCTTCGTCGCCACGTTGCTGGGCCCGAAGCCCGGCAGTGCCTCGTCGGTGAAGATGCTGCGCAGCACGCTCGTAAAAGGCATCGAGGCGCTGGGTGTAGAAGCGCTGGTGACGGCCAAGCGCCAGGGCATCCTCGAAGAGGTGCTGGGCTGTCTGGGCGACGCCGATGCCCAGACCTTGCGCGGCTTCATCACCATGCTGGTGCGGACGCATGTCGTGCATGCGCATCGGCGGTGGGAGGAGATGGGCCTGGTGGCACAGACCCTGCGCGAGACCGGCGTCGATCCGCTGATGACCGAGGCCATCGAGCGCAGCCACCGCCGCACCGTCGACGCCCATATCGCGCCGGCCGACGGACAGGTGCCAAGCCTCGACGAGGCGCTGAAAATCCTGTCGGAGAAGGTCGTCCGTGGCATCTGACGTATTCGACAAGCTCGTCACCCTGCTGAGCGAAGCCAAGGCGACGTTCCGCGTCATCGAGCACGAGGCGGAAGGCAAATCCGCCGAGATCAGCGTCATCCGCGGCAACCGGCCCGACCAGGCGGCCAAGGCCATGGTGCTGGATGTGCGCGGCGGCGGCGGTGGCCGGCGTCATGTGCTGGCCATCCTGCCGGGCAGCCGCAAGCTCGACTTCGCCGCGGTGGCGGGCTTGTTCGAGGCGCGCAAGTGCGGCTTCGCCTCGCCGGAGACGGCGCAGGCGCTGACCGGCTGCGTCATGGGCTCGGTGCCGCCCTTCGCGCTGAACCCCGACCTCGCCATCGTGGTCGAGGAAGACCTGCTGGCGAACGACACGCTCTTCTTCAATGCGGGCCGCCTCGACCGCTCGATGGAACTCGACACCAGGGACTGGATCGCCGTCGCCAAGCCGCGCGTCGCGAAGATCGCCGCCAAGGCCTGACACCGTGGTCGAGTGGCGCTTTCGCAACGCGACGGAGGAGGACTTCGAACCGCTGCTGGCGATCCGCATCGACGTGATGCGCGAGCATCTGGAGCGCGTGTTCCGCTACAAGCCCTCGCGCGCGCGTCGTATTTTCCGCGAGCATTTCGCGGAGCCTGGCCTGCGCGCGATCATGATCGAGGGCGAGCTCGGCGGCTGTGTGGGTTTCCGGAAAAGCGCCGATGCGATCAAGCTCGATTCGTTCTACCTCCACCGCCGCCATCACAATGGCGGACTCGGAACGGCCATCCTCAAGGTCCTGTTGGACGAAGCCGACGCGGCCGGCCTGCCGGTGCGGCTCGACGTGCTGACCGGCAGCAAGGCCGACCGCTTTTACCTGCGCCACGGCTTCGTGAAGCTGAAAGAAGACGAAATCGAAGGTGAATACGAGCGGCCCGCCGGCGACCGGTCGATTCCCGCCCTGCTGCCGCGCGGCCAGGGCCATCAGTTCGTTCTCTACGGCGATGCCTGCTCGGGCGTGGCCGGCACCTTGCACGAACGCACCTTCGCCAGCGTCAACGCCGCCGTTCGACGTTTGACACCATCACCCGAATTCATCCTGTTCCTCGGCGACGAGATCGCGGGCTACACGGCCGATGCCGATACGCTGCGTCAGCAATGGCGGTACTGGCTCGACCACGAGATGGGCTGGCTCGACCGGCACACGATCCCGCTGTGGCACACGACCAGCAACCACGCGACCTACGACATCATGAGTGAGGCGGTGTTCCGTGAGGTTCACGATCATCTGCCGCACAACGGGCCTCCCGGACAGGAAGGCCTGTCGTATTGGGTGCGGCGCGGCGACCTGCTGCTCGTCTTCGTTCACACGCTGTGGACGGGCCTCGGCGGCGAGGGCCACGTCGAGACCGACTGGCTCCGCTCGGTGCTGCACCAGCACGCGGATGCGCGCCACAAGCTGGTCGCGGGCCATCATCCGGTGCATCCGGTCAACGGTTTCGCCGGCGCCTATCAGCGCGATGTCGGTCCCGAGCATGCGACGGCCTTCTGGGATGTGTTGAGCGAGGCCGGCGTACTGGCCTATCTGTGCGGTCACATCCTGGCGTTCGACGTGCAGGTCCATCGCGGCGTGCTGCAGATCTGCACCGCCGGTGCGGGCACCGCACACCGCATGCCGGAAGACGTCGAGTATCTCCACGCCGTCCAGGCCGCGCTTGATGGGCGGGGCTTGCGGTATCAGGTTTTCGATGCCGAGGGCCGCGTCCGCGAACGCCTGTCGTGGCCGCTATCGGTGCCGCCTCCGGAGCAGTGGCACGCATTGGATGATGCCGGGGGTGACGCCGGCATTGGTAAAGACAAGATCGTGGCCTTTCGCTTCACCGGCCAGGCGGCAGTTCCCGGCGCGAGCACGGCCCAGACTTTTCTCTCGGCCTTCCGGCCCGGTATCCGGGCGCCGCTCTGGATCGGCCTCAGCGGGCCGGAGCAGCGGCTGACCGCGATCCTGGAACCGGAGCCCGGCCGCAGCCCGCACTATTGGCACGGCCCCGCCCTCAAGGCCGGCTCGTCTTTCGACATTCAATTGCTCGTCCATCCGGGCATGGGCCCGGGCGGCCTGCTGTATCGCCTCGCGACCGAGGCGCCCTGGTCGTCGTTGTCGGCCGCCTCCCCCTGGGGCGCCGAACGCCTGGACTGGCCGGGACACTGGAGCGTCGGTCACGGCCAGGGTGGCCCTGAAGACCGCGCCTTCCTCGGCCGCAATCTCGCGGTCTCGACAATGATCGTGGAAGGCTAATCCCGCCTCAGCATGAACACCGCCTGTTCGCCGAACAGGTTGGCGAGCGGCGGCGGCATGCGGATCGGGCGGCTCTTGCTGTTGAGCACGATGGCGCGCTCGATCCTGACGCCCATGTCGCGACAGAGGGCGCGGAAGTCGTCGATGCTGCAGAGATGGATATTGGGCGTGTCGTACCACTTGTAGGGCAACGACGTGGTTTGCGGCATGCGGCCGCCGAACACCATCCTGAGCCGCACCTGCCAGTGCGCGAAGTTGGGGAACGACACGATCGCCCGCTTGCCGACCCGCAGCATCTGCCGCAGCACCTCGCGCGGCTCGCGCGTGGCCTGCAGGGTCTGGCCCAGGATCACATAGTCGAAGGCATCGTCGGGATAGGCCCGCAGATCGGCATCGGCATCGCCCTGGATCACCGACAGGCCGCTGGCCACGCAGGCGTTCACGCCGGCCTGGCTGAGCTCCATGCCACGCGCATCGACGCGCTTGAAGTTCGTCAGGTAGGCCAGCAGCGCGCCGTCGCCGCAGCCGACGTCGAGCGCGCGGGTATCCGGCTTCACCATGTCGGCGATGAGCTGAAGATCGACGCGGATCGAATTGTTCACGGCACTTCCTTCAGGCCGCGCACCGCGGCCGCGCCCTTGAGGAAGCCGCTCAGCGTGCGGAACATCTCGGGCTCATCGAGCAGGAAGGCGTCGTGGCCCTTGTCGCTCGCGACCTCGACGAACGACACGTTGGCCGCCGCCGCGTTCAGCGCGTGGACGATCTCGCGGCTCTCGCGCGTCGGGAACAGCCAGTCGCTGGTGAAGGACATCAGGCAGAAGCGCGTCGCCGATCCGCGGAAGGCGTTGGCCAGCACGCCGCCATGGGCGCCGGCGAGATCGAAATAGTCCATCGCCCGGGTGATGTAGAGATAGGAGTTGGCATCGAAGCGATCGACGAAGGTCGAGCCCTGGTGACGCAGATAGCTCTCGACCTGGAAATCGGCATCGAAGCCGAAGCCGAGCGCATTTCGGTCCTGCAGGGCGCGGCCGAACTTGCGCTGCAGCGCCTGCTCCGAAAGATAGGTGATGTGCGCGGTCATGCGCGCGACCGCGAGGCCACGCGCCGGCACCGTCTGGTGCAGGCGATAATCGCCCCCCTTCCATTCGGGATCGGCCATGATCGCCTGGCGGCCGACCTCGTGGAACGCGATGTTCTGGGCCGAGTGGTGCGCGGCACAGGCGATCGGCACGGCCGAGAAGACGCGCTTGGGATAGGTCGCGGCCCATTCCAGCACCTGCATGCCGCCCATCGACCCGCCGATGATGCAGAACAGGTCCGGGATACCGAGATGATCGAGCAGCGCCGCCTGGGCGCGCACCATGTCGCCGATGGTCACAACTGGGAAACGCAGGTTCCAGGGCTGACCGGTCGCCGGCTCGCGCGCCAGCGGGCCGGTCGTGCCCATGCAGTGGCCCAGCACATTCACGCAAATGATGAAGTAACGCGCCGGATCCAGGACCTTGCCCGGTCCGACCAGGCTCTCCCACCAGCCTTCCTTGCCGGTCACGGGATGCCGCTCGGCGACGAACTGGTCGCAGGAGAGCGGGTGGCAGACCAGGATGGCGTTGGACTTGTCGGCGTTCAGCGTGCCGTAGGTCTGATAGGCCACCCGATACGGCCCAAGATCGACGCCGCAGTCGAGACGCAACGGCTGCCCATCGCCCAGGACCGCGTGGCGGCATTGGGCGAGCGCCATTTTTTCGGCGTCGGTCAGATCCTGGAGCAACGTCCTCTCCAACGACAAAAAACCCCCGACCGGAAGGGCGGGGGCTTTTTCAAGCTCTCCGACCTTTTAGCGGGGATTAACGTGGCCGCAAGCCGGTCGGCTCAAATTCCACGGATCGCTTGTATACGTACCCCGCCGCGCGGGTGCAAGCACCTTGGAGCTTGTTTGCCTTTACGCGATGTGGCTGAACGTAGTATCGCCGCTGCGCACAGGAATTACCGAGCTTATGAACGCACCCACTCTCGACAATCTGCGGCAGGAAATCGACGCCATCGACGGCGAACTGCACGGCCTGATCGGCCGGCGTGCCGACGTGGTGAGCCGGATCGCGGGCACCAAGCCGGCCGGCGGGCTGGCGCTCCGGCCAGGCCGCGAGGCCCGGGTCATGCGCAAGCGCCTGGCGACCCACCAGGGACCCTTCCCGGTGGCGGCCGTCTTCCGCATGTGGCGCGAGATGATGTGTGCGCTCACCCTGATGCAGACGCCGGGCCTGAAGATCGCCATCTGCCGGCCGGCCGAGCAGCCCGGCTACTGGGACCTCGCGCGCGACCATTTCGGCTGCCAGATCCCCTTCGTCGCCCACGACACGCCGGCCCAGGTTCTGGCCGCGGTGCGCGGCGGCCCGACGACGCTGGGCATCGTGCCGGCCCCCATCGAATCCGATGTCGCCCCGTGGTGGCCGTTGCTGGCCGGCGGCGACGCGACGCTGCCCAACATCGTGGCCCGGCTGCCGTTTCTCGGCATGCCCAACGCGCGGGCTCGCGGCATCTCGGCCCTCGTGCTCGCCCGCATGGAGCCCGAGGAAAGCGACGACGACCGCGCCCTCATCGTGATGGAAACACCCGCCGGGCTCAGCCGCGACCGCATCGCCGGCGGCCTGGTCAAGGCAGGCTTGCCCGCCTTCACTTCGGTGCTGGACCAGGTTGTCGACGGCGTGCATCACTATCTCATCGAACTGCCTGGCGTGATCGTCGATGGCGACCCGCGACTGCGCGAGCTCGGAGAGGCCCTGGGGCTGAAGACCGGTCGCGTCGCGGCGATCGGCGCCTATGCCGTTCCGGCCGATCTACGACTATAAGGGGCGCGCGGCCCTGATCACTCGTTACGGGAGACTGCCATGACCGCGCTCACCCCGCGTCCGGGCATCATGAAGATCGCGCCTTACGTGCCGGGCAAGGACTCGGTCGAGGGCAAGGAGACCATCGCCAAGCTCTCGTCCAACGAGGGCGCGCTGGGACCGAGTCCCAAGGCGATGGCGGCCTATGCCAAGGCGGCGGCCGAGCTGCACCGCTATCCCGACGGCAATGCCGAGAGACTGCGCAAGGCGATCGGCCGTCACTACGGCCTCGACCCGGCGCGCATCGTCTGCGGCGCGGGCTCCGACGAGCTGCTCAACCTGCTGGTCCGCGCCTACTGCGGCCCCGGCGACGAGCTGCTCCACAGCGAGTTCGGCTTCCTGATGTACGCCATCAACGCGCTGGGCGTCGGCGCTACGCCGGTGGCAGCCAAGGCCAAGGATTTCGGCAGCGACGTCGATGCCCTGCTGGCCGCGGTGACGCCCAAGACGCGCATCGTCTGCCTCGCCAACCCCAACAATCCGACCGGCACCTACACCTCCAAGGACGACGTGCGCCGCCTGCATGCCGGCCTGCCCAGGAACGTGCTGCTGGTGATCGACGCGGCCTATGCCGAGTATGTGAGCCGCAACGACTACGACTCGGGCGTCGAGCTGGTCGACCAGGCCGAGAACGTCGTGATGACCCGCACCTTCTCCAAGATCTACGGGCTGGGCGGCCTTCGGCTGGGCTGGATGTATGCCCCGGCCGGCATCATCGATGTCATGAGCCGGCTGCGCCAGCCGTTCAACGTCAACTTGGCGGCGCAGATCGCCGGCATCGCGGCGCTGGAGGACATCGCCCACACCGACGCCAGCCGCACCAACAACGACATCTGGCTGCCCTGGCTCAGCACCGAGCTCGCCAAGCTTGGCCTGGCACCCCTGCCCAGCGTCGGCAATTTCCTCCTCGTGGGCTTCGGCTCGAAGGAACGCGCCGCCGCCGCCAACGACTGGATGATGAACGACGGGCTGATCCCGCGCATGGTCGCGGGCTACGGCCTGCCCGAGCATTTGCGCATCACCATCGGCACCGAGAGCGAAGTGAAGGCCGTCGCTGCCTCGCTGGCCAAGTTCGTGGCCGCGAAATGAGCGAGCCCCAGAGCAAGCCCTCGAACAAGCCTATGTTCAACAAGATCGCGCTGATCGGCATCGGCCTGATCGGCGGCTCGATCGCGCTCGAGGCGCGCAAGCGCGGCTTGGCCAAGACGATCGTGGCGGCCACGCGCAGCCCCGAGACGGCGGCGCTGGCCAACAAGTTGAAGCTCGCCGACCATTGCGGCACCGATCTGGCCGCTGCCGCCAAGGATGCCGACCTGGTGATCGTCTGCACGCCGGTCGGCGCCTGCGGCGAGGCCGCCCGCCTGATCGCGCCCAGCCTGAAGCCCGGCTGCATCGTCTCCGACGTCGGTTCGGTGAAGCAGGCGGTGATCAGTGCCATGCAGCCGCATATCCCCGAGGGCGTGCATTTCGTGCCGGCCCATCCGGTGGCCGGCACCGAGAATTCCGGCCCCGAGGCCGCCTTGCTCGACTTGTTCGAGGGCCGCTGGACCATCCTGACGCCGCTGCCGGACAGCGATGCCGGCGCCGTGGCCAAGCTCGAAGCCTTCTGGAAGGCGCTGGGCAGCTCGGTTGGGAACATCGATCCCGCCGACCACGACCGCATCCTCGCGATCACGTCGCACCTGCCGCATCTCATCGCCTACACCATCGTCGGCACGGCCGACGACCTGGCCGGACATCTCAACAGCGAAGTGTTGCGCTTCGCCGCCGGCGGCTTCCGCGACTTCACGCGAATCGCGGCGTCCGATCCCACCATGTGGCGCGACGTGTTCATGAACAATCGCGAGGCCGTGCTCGAAGTCCTCCAGCGCTTCCAGGAGGACCTCTTCTACCTGCAGCGCGCCATCCGCTGGGGCGAGGGCGACAAGCTGTTCGACCTGTTCACGCGCACGCGCGAGATCCGCCGCGCGCTGATCCACCTCAACCAAGCGTGAGCACGACTCGTCCGCACACCCTCATCCTGAGGAGCGAGCGCAGCAGCCGTCTCGAAGGATGAGGGTGGGGACTTGTGATGCAGTCAAAGCCCTACTGGGTCTTCGCCTATGGCTCGCTGATGTGGAACCCGGGCTTCGCGGCGCCCGAGACACAAGCCGCCCGCCTGCACGGCTGGCACCGCGCCTTCTGCATCTATTCCGAACATTATCGCGGCACGCCCAGGAAGCCCGGCCTGATCCTGGGCCTGCTGCCGGGCGGCGCCTGCCGCGGCCTTGCCCATCGCCTGCCGCGTACCGGCTACGACGCCGTGCGGCGCTACCTGCGGACGCGCGAGATCGACAACGACGGCGTCTACAAGGAAGAGGTCCGGCCGATCCACCTGCACGACGGCCGCACGGTCGAGGCGCTGGTCTATCTCGCCGACCGCCAGCACCGGCAATTCGCCGGCAAGCTGCCGGCCGCCAGGGCGCTCGCCCTGGTGCGGGGCGGCAAGGGCGTCACCGGCAGCAATGTCGACTATCTCCGCAACACGGTCACGCATCTGCGCGACCTCGGGTTGCACGACCGCGCCTTGGAAGAATTGGCGCGGCGGACTGAGGCCAAAGACCAGTAGTAGCCGTCGCCGCTAGCGACGGGGGGCGCCGGCAGTAAGAGCGGCGAGCATGACGAAGCGCAGTTCGTCACGCGCCCGCTCGACCGTGAGGCCCAGCCGCTCGCGCAGGACGACCCAGCTTTCCGGCGCCAGCGCCAGGGCCAGGGCATTCAGCGCCCGCACGCGCTGCTCGGCGGGAAACCCCGCCAGCTCGCGGTCGAACCAGCGCGCGAGGTTGGCCTGATTGGCGACATAGACCTGCGCGACCATCTCGGCCGCCGGCGGCGAGCGGCGCTGCAGGGTCTCGACGAAGGTCCACATCGGCAACAGCCGCTCGTAGCGATCGGCCCCCCGATCGACGACGAGCTGGATACGCCCGTCCAGCGGCAGCGCCGCGCCGGGTCCCGGCATGTCGCCGAAGTCGGCGGCGAGCACGCGGTCGAGAACGGCGACGTAGAGTTCGGCCGTGTCGGCGAAATGCTGGAACACGGTGCGCGCCGAGACGCCCGCGATCTTGGCGATGTCGCGGACGATCGGCGCGACGTCACCGGTCTCCGCCAGCGCCAGCGCCGAGGTGATGATGGCTTCGCGGGTCCGCGTGACACGACTGCCGTTCACGACCGGGTGCGACAGCACTTGCCGATTCAGAACTTCGATATCCATTTTAGCCCCCTGCCTTGCCGCGGATGCGCCGCCGTTTTCCTTGGGCAAGGACCGGCGTCGCGCTTTGATGTATCAACGTCGTTGCAAACCAGCGGATACCAACGCTGTGCCGAAGACAACCCGTTGAAGGGCAATTAAATACTGCCCCTCGTAAGCCATTCGTAAGGTCCCGGTGTGCCGATGACAGACAAGAAACTGACTGCCGCCTCCCTCGCCGCCCAGGCGATGGGCTGGATCGATCCGGTGACCAGGGCCGTGGTGCCGCCCATCCACATGGCGAGCACCTACCTGCGCGACGAGGACAACGGCTACAGCTCCGGCAGGATCTACGCCCGGGCCGACAATCCGACCTTCGACCAGGCCGAGGCGACCCTGGCCGCCCTGGAGGGCGGGCCGAAGGCGCTGGTCTTCTCCTCGGGCATGAGTGCGGCCACCGCCTGCTTCCTGGCGCTGGCGCCCGGCGACCATGTGGTCGTGCCCAAGGTCATGTACTGGTCGCTGCGCAACTGGCTTGCCAACTTTGCGACGCACTGGGGCCTGAAGGTCGACTTCGTCGATGCCGACAGCACCGACGCCATTGCCGCCGCCGTCCGGCCGGGCGCTACCAAGCTGGTCTGGATCGAGACGCCCGCCAACCCGACCTGGAGCGTCACCGACATCGCCGCCGCCGCCGACATCGCCCATCGCGCGGGCGCGCTGCTCGGTGTCGATTCGACGGTGGCGACGCCGGTGCTGACGCGGCCGATCGAATTCGGCGCCGATATCGTCATGCATTCGGCGACCAAGTATCTGAACGGCCATTCCGACATCATCGCCGGCGCCCTGGTCGGCGCCCGCGACGATGTCCATTGGGCGAAGCTGCGCGCCATCCGTGCCCAGCTCGGCACGATCCTGGGCCAGACCGAGGCGTGGCTGCTGATGCGCGGCATGCGCACGCTGTTCCCGCGTGTCGACTGGGCCTGCCGCTCGGCGCAATCGCTGGCCGAGCGTCTGGCCGCCCATCCGATGGTGAGCGAGGTGCTCTATCCTGGGTTGCCTTCGTTCGCCGGCCACGCGGTCTCGCGGAAGCAGATGACGGGCGGTTTCGGCGGCATGCTGTCGGTGCGCATCAAGGGCGGCGAGCGCGCGGCCATCGCCACGGCCGCGCGCGTGGCGCTGTGGAAGCGCGCGACGTCGCTGGGCGGTGTCGAAAGCCTGATCGAGCATCGCGCCAGCATCGAAGGCCCGGGCACGCCCTGCCCGCCCGATCTTCTACGCCTGTCGGTGGGCGTCGAGGACAGCGGCGATCTCTTCGACGATCTCGACCAGGCGCTGCGGCGCGCCGACAACGCCTGAAGGATTAAGTCGGCGTTCCGAACACGGACGGCAGGCCGGCACCGATGCGCTCGTTCATCATCTCGATCGAGCCGTCGGTGTAGGCCGCGATCTTGGCGCCGGCGAGGTGGCGGGCCAGCGGATACTCGGCGCGCAAGCCATTGGCGCCCATCGCCTGGATGCAGTCGGCGATGCGGTTGACCGCCATGTCGGTGGCGAACTTCTTGGCATAGGCCGCCGGCAGCACGGCATCGGCGCCCTCGTCGATCAGGCGGGCGGCGCGATAGGTGAGAAGGCGCGCTGCTTCCAGATCGGTCGCGGCATCGACCAGCTTCCAGCGCACGCCCTGATGATCCAGCACCGGCTGGCCGAAGGTCTTGCGCTGCTGCGTGTAGCGCACGGCGGTTTCGAGCGAGGCCTGCAGCATGCCGCAGCACATGGCCGCGACATAGGCACGGGCGCCGTTGATGCCGGCAAGGGCCGCCTTGAAGGCCTTGCCCGGTTCGTGAAGCACGGCTTCGTCGGGCGCGAAGTAATCGACCAGATGAAACCCGCCGACGCCGATGGCGTGGCCGCCGTGCAGCTCGAACGGCTTGTCGCGCTGGAAGCCTGGCCGGTCGGCCTCGATGGCAAAGCAGGCGATGCCGCGATAGCCCAGACTCCGGTCGGTCTGGGCATAGGCCACCGAGAGACCCGCCACGGCGGCGTTGGTGATCCAGGCCTTGGCGCCGTTCAGCTTGAAACCGCCGTCGACGCGCACCGCCGCCATTTCGAGGCCGCCGAAGTCACTGCCGACGCCGGGCTCGCTCAAGCCAGCACAGCCGATCACCTCGCCCGCGATCATGCGCGGCAGCAGGCGCGCGACATGGGCCGGCTTGCCGTCACGGGCAAAGCGCGCACAGGCGTTGTGATGGTTGATCAGCGCGAAGGCGAAGGCGAAATCGTGCCGGGCGATCTCCTCGAAGGCGCGCAACTTGCAGGAGAAGGAAAGCCCCTGCCCGCCATGTTGCTTGGCCAGCTCGATGGTGTTGAGGCCAACGGCACAGGCCGCCTTGATCGTCTCCAGTGGATAGCGACGCTCCCATTCCCAGCGTGCGGCATTGGGGGCGACATGCGCCTCGGCGAAAGCCTTGGCGCGCGCCACGACGGCGCGTTCCTCGACGGTCAGGACTTCATCCAACATCGGCTTCAGATACACGATTGGACCTGTGGCGCAACCGCGGGCTAGTATGCCTCCAACGCGGGTGTAGCTCAGGGGTAGAGCGTCGGCTTCCCAAGCCGTAGGTCGCGGGTTCAAATCCCGTCGCCCGCTCCAAAATTCGCTTCAAGCAGGAACCTCGGCATGGATGCGGTGATTTCGGCGCCGGTCGTGGCAAACGGCGACTTCGCGGCCGACGCGGCCATCTTCTCCGCCTATTGGCGCACCGTCCGGGAGCAACTGGACAGGCAGCCGGTCGAAGCGCTCAAGCAGGCCGCGCGCGAGGCGCGATTCCTGTTCCTGCGCACCCATGCCCGCACGCTCTACGATCGGCTGACCGATGGACGACGGAAGTTCGTGCGTCTCGAACGCCTGGTCTACGACGCCGCCGACATGGTGCCCGGCCTGACGCCGACGCGCGCCGAGGTCGCCGCCGAATCGCAACTGCGCCAGTCGGAGAAGGAAGGCGTCGAGATCGACCAGGGCATCCTGTGCAATCAGTTCCTTGCCGACCCCGCGTGCGGCCTGCATCTCTGCCACACGATGCTGCTGCCGCGCGAAGAATCCGCCGACGCGCTCGCCAAGTTCCTGCGCGACGGAAGGCTCGATCTCGGCGCGGCCAAGGTCGAGCGCCAGGGCAAGGCGGCGGTGCTGCTGCTGTCCAATCCGCGATTCCTCAACTCGGAGGATCTCTCGACCCAGTCGGCGACGGAAATCGGCGCCGACGTCTGCATCCTCGATCCGCAGAGCCAGGCCGCGGTGCTGCGCGGCGATTACGTGCCCGAAGGCAAATACGCCGGCCGACGCGTCTTCAACGCCGGCATCAACCTCACTCATCTCTACTACGGCAAGATCCCCTTCCTGTGGTTCCTGATCCGCGACATGGGTTTCGTGAACAAGATGACCCGGGGCCTGGCGCGCCCCGACGTGGCGCCGGATGAGGTCTCGGGCGATTCGATCGAGAAGCTCTGGATCTCGGCGGTCGATACTTTCGCCATCGGTGGCGGCTGCCAGATCCTGCTCGCCACCGATTTCAACATCGCCGCCCGCGATGCCTACATGACCCTGCCCGCCCGCAAGGAAGGCATCATCCCGGCGATGGCGAACCTCAGGCTGGCGCGTTTCCTCGGCGACCGCCTGGCGCGCCAGGCGATCATGTACGAGCGCCGGTTTGATTGTGATTCAGAGGAAGGCCGGCTGATCTGCGACGAAGTCGTGGAGCCTGACGCGATCGACCGCACGATCGATCACGTCGTCGAGCGGCTGACCGGCTCGGGCGTCGTGGGCTCGATCGGCAATCGCCGGGCATTGCGCCTCGCCGTCGAACCGCTCGACAAGTTCCGCCGCTATGCCGCGCTCTACGCCCGCGAGCAGGCCTACTGCCACTTCAGCCCGGCGTTGATCGCCAACCTCGAGCACTACTGGAACGCCGCCAACCGGCGGGCGTAATCAATGCTCGCGGGGAGCGTGCTTGCCCAGGATCCGCTGCAGGGTGCGCCGGTGCATGTTGAGGCGACGTGCGGTCTCCGAGACGTTGCGGTCGCACTGCTCGAAGACGCGCTGGATATGCTCCCAACGCACGCGGTCCGCTGACATCGGGTTGCTGGGCGGCGGCGGCAGCTTGCGGCCGTGCGCGGTCAGTGCCTGCTCGATGGCGTCGGCGTCGGCCGGCTTGGCGAGATAATCGACCGCGCCTTCCTTCACGGCGGCAACGGCGGTCGCGATGTTGCCGTAGCCGGTCAGCACCACGATCCGGATGTCGGGCCGGGCCTGGCGGAGCGGACCCACCAGCTCAAGGCCGTTGCCGTCGCCCAGCCGCAGGTCAAGGACGGCGAAGGCCGGTGGACGCGCCGTCTGCGTCAACGCCTCGGCAACCGAACCGACAGCGGTCACGATGAAGCCACGCAGCTCGAGCGCACGGGCGATCCGGTTGCGAAACGCCGCATCGTCGTCCGCGATCAGCAACGTCCGATCCTTGTTCGACGTCGTGCCGGCAATCACGGGCGATATGGGGCGGCCGGCTCCTGCGTCCTGGCTCATGGCAACTCCTTCGACATCGGCCGCTATGTAGCCTTGAAGACGGGGTTTGGCCAGCGCACGGAGACAACCGCGCCACCCCCCGCAACGGTGCGATTCCCGAAAGTCACCGTGGCGCCGGTGCGTTCCAGCAGCGTCTTGGCGATGAAGACGCCGAGGCCCATATGGCCTTCCTGGCCCTGCCGCGTCGAAATGAAGGGCGTGCCTAATTCATCGAGCATCGCCTCGGAAAACCCGGGTCCGTCGTCGATCACCTCGACCTCGGACCACTCGGTCGTCCAGCGCGTGGCGATCCGGACCTCGC
>JAUXRT010000518.1 GCA_030681635.1 Reyranella sp. | reverse complement strand
GGAGTTGAACACGCTCTGCGTGCCGTCGTTGGAATAGCACGGCGAGGTGTCGATCGCCGGTGAGTTGGTGAGCCGCTGCAGCGCACGGCCGCGCTCCTCCATCTGGTAGATGTCGCTGTTGCCGGCGGCCGAGATGCTCATCACCACCTTGGTGCCGTCGGGCGAGAAGCGCGGTGCGAAGCTCATGCCCGGGAAATTGCCGAGCAGCTCGCGCCGGCCGCTGTCGACGTTCTGAAGATAGACGCGTGGCTGGCTGTTGTTCTCGCCGTACGCCATGTAGACGATTTCCTGAAGCGTCGGCGAGAAACGCGGCGTCAGCGCGATCGTGCGGCCATCGGTGATGTAACGGTTGTTGAAGCCGTCCTGGTCCATGATGGCGATGCGCTTGACCCGGTTGTTGAGTGGGCCGGTCTCGGAGACGTAGGCCACGCGCGTGTCGAAGTAGCCTTCCTCGCCGGTCACGCGCTTGTAGATGGCGTCGGCGATGATGTGGGCGAGACGCCGCCAGTTGTTGGGCTGGCTGGTGAACGAGAGTCCGGTCGCCTGCTGGCCGACCACGACGTCCCACAGCCGGAAATCGACCTTGATGTTGCCGCCGGCCTGCGTGACCTGGCCGATGACGACACCGGCGGCGCCGATGCTGCGCCAATCGGGAAAGCGCGGCGGCGCATTGGGATCGGGATCCCGCTGGATGAACGCGCTCGGCGCGATCGACCTGAACAGGCCGGAGTTCTGCAGGTCGTTGCGGACCACACCGGCGATATCCGCGCCGACCCTGTCGCCCTTGAAGTCGACAATCGCAATCGGCACCGGCTCGAAGCTGGGCTTGGTCATGTCGATAGTGAGCTGTGCGGACGCGGGACCTGCCGCACCGGCAGCCAGCGCCACACCACCCAGAATCGTCTGACGTCGGGGGAGCATCATGTCGAACCTCGTGTTCATGAGCACATTACCTCTATAGCGCGACACCGATCAGTAGTCGCGTGGATCGAAGTTGAAAGTGATGGTGCGCCAGTTGCTGAACTTCTCCGACGAGAGCGGCCATGGCTGGCAGCGCGGATTCATGATCGCGCGATGCGCGGCGTCGGCCGCCGCGCGATACGTCGGATCGTTGTTGTAGCGGCCGGTGTCCTTGAACTCCGCCTTCACCGGCGTGCCGTCCTGGTTCATCTGAACGACGAGCGAGACGACAGGCGCCTCCTTCGAGCCGCCGAACACATTCCAGCACGGACGGATCTTCTGACGCACGCCTTCGATTTCGGACGCGGTCACGACGGAGGCGAACTGCGGCGCTGCCGGCGCCTGGCGCGTCACCTGCTGCACCGGCTTGGGCTGCTGCTCGGGCGTCTGGACCTTGGTGGTCGATTGCTGGTTCTTCAGGATGTCGTCGAGCAGCGAGTCGACGCGGTCCTTCGGCTTCGGCTTGGGCGGCGGTGGCTTGGGCGGGTCCGGCTTCTTGGCCTCGGCCGCAGGCTTGGGCGGCTCCGGCTTCTTCGGCTCGACCTTGGGCGGCTCCGGCTCCTTGGGCTTGAGCGCAATCATCTCTTCCGCCGGCTTGGCTGCTTCGGGCTTGGGCTTCTCCACCGGCGCGGGCGGCGGCGGCTTCGTCTCCGCGACCTCGGGCTTGGGCTGAGGCGGTGCCGGCGGCGGCTCGGCGCTCTTGGGCGGCGGCGCCTTGGTCGTCTCCTGCGCGATCGGCACGTCCTTGGGCTGCGGCGGCGGATTGCCGATCGTCGGCGCAGCCGCGCTCTTGGCGATCGCCTCGAACTCGACCATCACCGGCTCCGGCTCGACCGGCGGCGGCCGGCCGAAGAAATCGAGATTCAGGACGGCTGCCGCCAGAACGAAGACGTGCACCATGGCCGACGCGACCGCCGGTGTGCGCATCTCGATGCTGGCGGGAGAACGTCTGGCCATCGATCGCCTTGCCTCCGGTCTACCGGCGCGGTGCGGGTTGCGCCGGCGCGGGCTGCGCCGGTGCGCGCGGCGCCGGAGCTGGAGCCGGCGTCACCGTGCCGACACCCTTGCCGAGCGACTGCGCCTGCTCGCCGAGCAGGCCGAGCTGGCGGAAGCCGCTGTCGATCACCACGCCCATGACTTCCATCATCTTGCCGTAGTCGACGGCCTTGTCGCCGCGCATGAACACGCGCTGGTCGGGCTTCTCCTCGTGGACCGCCTTCAGCTTGGCAGCCAACGCCGGGATGTCGTACTGGGTTTCACCCAAAAACACCTCGCCCTTCGAGTTGACCGAGACGACCAGCGGCTCTTCCTTGCCGCCGACCTGCTGCGCGCTGGTCTTCGGCAGATCCACGGGCACGCCGACCTGCAGCAGCGGCGCAGTGATCATGAAGATGACCAGCAGCACCAGCATGACGTCGACCATCGGCGTCACATTGATGTCGGCGATCGGACTGAAGTTCTGCCGCCGCCGGAACCGGCTGCCGCCGCCTCCGCCGCCGCTGCTTGGGATGATGGCTGCCATCAGACCTGCTCCTCGAGCTGGCGCGACAGGATGGTGATGAATTCGCCGGCGAACGCCTCGAGCTGGTGGCTGTAGCGCTGCACCTGGCCCGACAGGATGTTGTAGGCACCGGCGGCCGGAATGGCGGCGACCAGGCCGATGGCGGTGGCGAACAAGGCCTCGGAAATGCCCGGCGCCACGACGGCAAGCGACGTGTTCTTCGACTGCGCGATGTGGCCGAAGCTGTTCATGATGCCCCAGACCGTGCCGAACAATCCGACGAAGGTGGCGTTGGCGCCAACCGTGGCGAGGAAGCCCAGGCGCTTCTCGATCGCCTCCATCTCACGCTGGATGGTGACGCTCATCACCTGCTCGATACGCTGCCGCAGTGCCGCGCGCGCCGTGGCGCTGGTTGCCAGGCCCTTGGAGACCGAGCGGCGCCATTCGCGCATGGCGGCGGCGAAGACGCTCGACATCGGATCGTCGGGCTTGGCGCCGACGCGGTCATAGAGATCCTCGAGCGAGATGCCCGACCAGAAAGTGTCCTCGAAGGACTGGGCGCTGCGCTTCAGGGTCCGCAACCGGAGCACCTTCTCGAAGATGATCGCCCACGACCAGAACGAGGCGACCAGCAAGGCGATCATCACCGCCTTGACGACCCAGTCGGCCTGCATGAACAGGCCATAGACCGACATATCGATCGTCCCTGCACCGCCGAGGGGGGCTCCGGCGGTCTGCGCAAACGCGTCCATTTTGGGTTCTCCGTTGTTTCTAGATGGTTATATCCGAATATGGCGTGAGCGGGGCGAGCCACTCACCACGACCTGGGCCAAGGCAGTCCGCACGTGCGGCGGCAATCGGACCGGACGGCCGCCCGCGCCCATGCAGGCGACAGTCAGCTCGGCGCGGACCAGGGTTTCTTCACCGCGACGCGCCTGCTGGAGCATGTCCAGCGAGGCACCGCGCAGTTCGCCGCAGCTGGTGACGATCTCGATCGACTCGTCCAGCCGGGCGGGCTTCAGGTAATCGATGGCACAGCGGCGGACCACCCAGTTCACGTCACGCTCCTCGCGCAGAGCGCTGTGCTCCTGGCCGAGCAGCCGCAGCAGCTCGGTGCGGCCACGCTCGAGGAAGCGCAGCCAGTTGGCGTAGTAGACGATGCCCGCCGCATCGGTGTCCTCATAATAGACCCTGAGCGGCAGCACGTGGGTGCCGTCGGCGATTCGGCCGGAGGTGGGCGCGTTCACGTCTCCTCCGCCGAGCCGCCCGTCGCCAACAGGTCGAGTTGCCGTTTCTGGTCCTTGGGCACCGCCATGCCGAGATGGCGATAGCCGCCTTCCGACAGCAACCGCCCGCGCGGTGTGCGCATGAGCAGGCCGAGCTGCATCAGATAGGGCTCGATCACGTCCTCGATCACGTCGCGCTGCTCCGACAGCGCCGCCGCCAGCGTCTCGGCGCCGACCGGGCCGCCGCCGTAGTTCTCGGCGATGCATCCGAGATAGCGGCGGTCCATGGCGTCGAGCCCGCGGCCATCGACTTCCAGCCGGACCAGCGCATCGTCGGCGACCTTGGCATCGACGACCTCGTGACCGGCGACGGCGGCGAAGTCGCGCACCCGGCGCAGCAGGCGGTTGGCCACGCGCGGCGTTCCCCTGGAGCGCTTGGCGATCTCCGCCCCGCCATCTTTGGACATCGACATCTTGAGCACCCGCGCCGCGCGCTGGACGATGGTCTCGAGCTCGGCCGGTTCGTAGAAGATCATCCGCAGCGGAATGCCGAAGCGCTCGCGCAACGGCCGCGTCATCAGGCCGGAGCGCGTGGTGGCGCCCACCAGGGTGAAGGGCGGCAGCTCGATGCGGACCGAGCGGGCCGCAGGCCCCTCGCCGATCATCAGGTCGAGCTGGAAATCCTCCATCGCGGGATAGAGCACTTCCTCGATTGCAGGATTGAGACGATGGATCTCGTCGATGAAGAGCACATCGTGCGGCTGCAGGTTGGTGAGCTGCGCCGCGAGGTCTCCCGCCTTCTGGATCACCGGGCCCGACGTGGCGCGGAAGCCCGCCCCCATCTCGCGCGCCACGATCTGCGCCAAGGTCGTCTTGCCGAGGCCGGGCGGGCCGTGGAACAGCACATGATCGAGCGCCTCGCCGCGCGCCTTGGCGGCGGTGATGAAGATTTTCAGGTTCTCGCGGACCTGCTTCTGGCCGATGAAATCGTCGAGCGTCTGCGGCCGGAGCGCGAGCTCGGCCGTGTCCTCCTCGGCCCGCTTGGGCGCCACCAGGCGGTCTGGCACGGCGTTCATCGCGCCAGCTCCTGCAGACCGGCGCGGATCACCGCATCGAGCCTCGCTTCCGCACCCAGACGCTGGGTCACACGCGCCACGGCGCCGAAGGCTTCTACGCGGCGGTAACCGAGATTGACCAGGGCCGAGACGGCATCCTCGTTGAGTGAGCCGGCGGGCGCGGGCACAGCAGCACCGGGCGCGCTCGACGCGGGCGATGCGATGCCGAACGCGGCGGCCTTATCCTTGAGTTCAGTCGCGAGGCGTGCCGCGAGTTTCGCCCCGACGCCGGCCGGGCGGCTGAGCGTCGCGCGATCTTGCGCAGCGATCGCGCGCGCGATTTCGTCCGGCGACAAGGTCGAGAGGATCGACAGCGCCACGCGCGCCCCCACGCCCTGAACCGTCGTCAGGATGCGGAACCAGTCACGTTCAGCGGTCTCGATGAATCCGTAGAGCGCGATGGCGTCCTCACGCACGATGGTCTCGACCAGCACGGTCGCCGGCCCGCCGACCACGAGGTCGCGCAGGGTCCGGGCGGAAGCCGACACGAGATAGCCGACGCCGCCGACATCGACGATCGCGCTGTCGGTATCGACCGAGTCGACCATGCCCTTCAGCTTGGCGATCATAGCGCCGCCTCGACACGCCTGGCGGTGGCGCGGTGATGGGCGTGGCAGATGGCGACGGCAAGCGCATCGGCCGCATCCTGGGTGGCGTCGACACCGGGCAGCAGGCGCCCGACCATCATGGCGATCTGGTGCTTGTCGGCATGGCCTGCGCCGGTCACGGATTTCTTCACGAGGTTGGCGGCATACTCATAGACCGGCAGGCCGGCCCGCGCAGGCGCCAGCATCACCACGCCGCGCGCCTGACCGAGTTTCAGGGTCGAGCCGGGATTGACGTTCACGAAGGTCTCCTCGACCGCCGCCTCAAGCGGCTGTTGCGCCGCCACGATACCGGCCACGCCCTCGAACAGTTCCCGGAGCCGCTCGGCGAGGCTTCCGGTGGTCGCCACCTTGACGACGCCATGGGCGACATGGCGCAGCCGGTTGCCGTCGACGTCGATCACGCCCCAGCCGGTCAATCGCAGACCGGGATCGAGGCCGATCAATCTCATCGGGTCACGCCTCAGGCCGCGAACTTGGCCAGAGCATCGTCCGACGCCTCGAAATTGGCGTAGACGTTCTGCACGTCGTCGTTGTCCTCGAGGGCCGCGATCAGGGTGAACAGCGCCTGCACGGTCTCGCCCTCGACCGGCGTCGTCGTCTTGGGGCGCCAGGTCAGCTTGGCTGCCGACGGCTGTCCGAGCGACTTCTCGAGCGCCTCGCGCACCGAATTGAAGCTGTCCTGGGCGCAGTAGATCTCGTGCATCCCCTCCGGCCCCTCGCCGCTCACCACGTCGTCGGCGCCCGCCTCGATCGCCTTCTCCAGCACGTCGTCGGCGCTGCCGACGGACAGCGGAAACCGGAACTCGCCCAGGCGGTCGAACATGAACGACACGCTGTTGGATTCACCCAGGTTGCCGCCGTACTTGCTGAAGCTCGACCGGACCTCACCCGCCGTGCGGTTGCGGTTGTTGGTCAGCCCCTCGACGATCAGCGCCACACCGCCCGGCCCGTAGCCCTCGTAGCGGACCTCGTCATAATTGGCGTCCGCATCCGTGCCCGAGCCGCGCTTGATGGCCCGATCGATCGTATCGCGGGTCATGTTGGCGTCGCGGGCCGCGATCACGGCCGCCCGCAAACGGGGATTGGCATTGGGATCGGCCGCGCCGAGCCGCGCCGCCGTGGTGATTTCACGGATGATCTTGGTAAAGACCTTGGCCCGCTGGGCGTCTTGGCGCCCTTTGCGGTGCATGATGTTCTTGAATTGGGAATGCCCCGCCATAGCCCGACAACCAGATTAAGTGACTTGGAGGCTCGGCTATACCACTTCTCGTGGGTTTTGGCAGGATCGCTGACCGCTCAAGCGGGATTGCGGACAAAAAAAGGCGGGGGCCGAAGCCCCCGCTAAAAAACGTCGGAACCTAGATTCCGACGCCCCCTCTAACCTTGAAGACAGCTCGCCAACGCGGCGAAAAATCGTTTAACATCAACAGGATGACTAATTTTCCCCAGGTCGTCAATGGCCGTCTTTTGGACACTTCTAATAGCTACGAGCGGGGCCTGTGGGATACAAGATGCTGCAAGCTACTCGGTAGGCGATAGGCGGCCCCCCAGCCGGAGGGGTCGAACCGACCGGGCCAGGCCGGTCTTGTCGTCGGTTTCGACCAGGGCCGCGCACAAAGTTCCCTCGCCTTCGGCCGGCGACAGGCGCTCCCCCGGCATCTTCTTGAGGAAGCGCTGGACGGCCACGTCCTTTTTCATGCCGATCACCGAATCGTAGTCGCCGCACATGCCGACGTCGGTCTGATAGGCGGTGCCGCCGGGCAGGATCCAGGCGTCGGCGGTCGGCACATGGCTGTGGGTGCCCAGCACCGCCGACACCCGGCCATCGCAATAGTGACCCACCGACTGCTTTTCGCTGGTCGCCTCGCCGTGAACATCGACCAGGATGAAATGCGCCCCGCGGCCCAGCCCGTATTTGCCGAGTTCGACGTCGAGGGCGCGGAACGGATCGTCGAGAGCGTCCATGAACAGCCGGCACATGACATTGATGACGACGATCTTCTGGCCCCGCGCCGTCTGAAACAGGTTGGCGCCCCAACCGGGGGTGCCGGGCGGGAAGTTGATCGGCCGCAGCAGCCGTTTATCCTGGGAGATGTAGGGAATGATCTCGCGCTGGTCCCAGGCATGGTTGCCCGTGGTGATGCAATCGACGCCGGCCTCGTGGAGTTCGGCGCAGATCTTGGCCGTGATGCCGAAACCCGCCGCGGCGTTCTCGCCGTTCACGACCACAAAATCGAGCCCGAGCTCGCGCCGGAGCCGAGGGATCTCCTTGATCACCGCATCACGGCCGGCGCGGCCGACGATGTCGCCACAGAACAGAACTTTCATGCGCTAGACAAAGGCTGAAGCGCGCCGGTCGGTCAACATCCAATCGAGACGCTGGTCGCTTGGCCCATGCGGCACATCGGGCACGACCTGCGCATCGAAGCCGACGCCGACCGCCGTGACCTTGCGCCGCGCCCTGAGGCCGAGCAGCGTGCGATCGTAGAATCCGCCGCCATAGCCCAGCCGCCAGCCGTCCTCGTCGCAGGCCAGCAGCGGGACCAGCAGCGCATCGGGCTCCAAGGTCTCTCGCCGTGCCGAGGGCTGCAGGGTGCCGAAGACTCCGGCTTCGAGCGGATCGCCCGGCCGCCAGGCGCGAAACAGCAGCGGCTGGCCGCGGCCCTGCACGACGGGGAGCGCCATCTGGCAGCCTTCGTTGAACAGCTCGATCATCAGCGGCCGGATGTCGATCTCTTCCCTGATCGGCCAGAAGCCGGAGACGATTGAAGGCGTCGCGATCGGCCGCTCGCGGCGCAAGGTCACGAGCAGGCCGTCCGCGGCCGCCCGGCGCTCTTCCTCGCTGAGGGCGCCACGCCAGGCAAGCATGGCGCTGCGCAGGGTGCGCTTGTCGTCGATCAGGATCATGCCGGGAGAGAGAACGTCGGGAGAGGGAAAAGGTGGGGCGGCTCCACGATGGGCCGATAGTCCGTAAGACCTCCAAGGCCTGCTAGTGCAGGTGGGCACCGTGTGATCGGGACCAAGATCCCAACCAGGAACAGT
>JAUXRT010000511.1 GCA_030681635.1 Reyranella sp. | reverse complement strand
GGGTCGCCTTGGCGCTCGACGAACAGCAACACCGACTTCTTCTTCTGCTGCTGCAGCTTGGCCACGATATCGGTGATCTCGGCCGGCGTCGTGACCGCCTTCTGGTCGACCTCGAGGATGACGTCGCCGGGCTGAAGCTGCTTCTCGGCCGCCGGGCTGTTGGGCGCCACCTTGGTGACGATCACGCCCTTCACCTGGTCGCTGAGGCCGTAGCGTTCGCGCAGCTGGTCGCTCACCATCTGCAAGGTGAGACCGAGCTGCTCGATGGTCGAGGTCACGGGCTGGTCGGCCTCGGCCGGCTTCTTGGGTGTGCCCGTGGCCGCGGCATTCTGCTTGTCGGCCTCTTCCTGCTCACCGACGCGGAGCTTCAGCGGCACTTCCTTGCCCTGGCGCCAGACCACGAGATCGACGGTGCTGCCGACCCGGGCGTTGGCGACCAGCCGCGGGAAGCGGCGCAGGTCGAGCACGTCGGCACCCGCGAAGTTAACGATGATGTCGTTGCGCTTCAGGCCGGCCTTGGCCGCCGGCCCATCGGCCGCGACATTGGCCACCAGCACGCCACGGGCGCGATCGAGGCCGAAGCTGTCGGCAATGTCGTCGGTGACGCTCTGGTAGCTGACGCCGATCCAGCCGCGCTTGACCCGGCCGAACTCGCGCAACTGGTCGGCGACCTGCTTGACGAGGTTGGAGGGGATCGAGAAGGCGAGGCCGGCGTTGGTGCCGCTGGGCGAGTAGATCGCGGTATTGACGCCGATCACTTCGCCCGCGGTATTGAACAGCGGGCCGCCCGAGTTGCCCTTATTGATGGCGGCGTCGGTCTGCAGGTAGTCGTCGAGCGAATCGTTCAGCGAACGGCCGCGGGCCGAGATGATGCCGGCGGTGACCGAATGGCCGAGGCCGAACGGATTGCCGATCGCGATCACCCAGTCACCGACGCGCTCCTTGTCGGAGTCGCCCCACTTGGCGGCCGGCAGCGGCTTCTTGTTGGGCGGCTCGACCTTGAGCAGCGCCACGTCGATGCGGCTGTCGGAGCCGATCAGCTTGGCCTTGAGCTGGGTGTCGTCGCGCAGGATGACGGTGATGTCCTCGGCGCCCTGGATGACGTGGTTGTTGGTGACGATGTAGCCTTCGCCGTCGATGATGAAGCCGGAGCCCAGCGACGTGCCGCGGCGCTTCTGCTCCTCGCCGCCGCGCTTGTCGAAGAACTCCTTGAACAATTCCTCGAACGGCGAGCCGGGCGGCAGTTGCGGCATATCGCGGAGCCTTGGCCCCTGCTGCGGCACGTTCTGCGTCGTGGTGATGTTGACGACGGTCGGCATCAATTTGTCGACCAGTTCGGCGAAGCTCTCGTTGGGCTCGCGCGCCCAGGCCGGTGTCGCCACCGCCAGGCCGAGAGCCGTCACGGCCGCAAGCGCGGCACCCTTCGTGAAGCTACGAGAAAAGGAAAAACTCTGAGAAAAGCCATGAAAATCAGAGAGAATCACGTCCGACCTCCAGCGGCGCTCAGGGCCATACGGTCGGAACGGCCGGCGCCGCGCGTTCGAGTCACTCACTACATGAGGGCTGATTGTGGCGCAATTGAAGAGGCCGTGATGTTGCCGATTGTTTCAGCATTTCAAGGCTTTTGCGCAAAAAGAACCGGCGGCGTTGCAGGACTGCAACAGCCGCCGGTCGGTACGATTTTTGCCGCGCCCCGTGGGGCGTTTCGAGGGGCGTTCGGGGCCGCTACTTCTTGGGCATCGCCGGCCCGGCCGGGTCGTTGAAGTAGCGGAAGAAGTCGGTGTCGGGGCTCAGGATCATGGTCGAACCGCCCGATCCGAAGGCCTGCTTGTAGGCCTCCATGCGGCGGTAGAAACCGTAGAAATCCTTGTCCTTGTTGAACGCCTCGGCATAGATCTTGGTCGCCTCGGCGTCGGCGCCGCCCATCGTGACCTGGGCGGTCAGACCGGCATCGGCCTTGAACACCGCGACTTCGCGGTCGGCCGTGGCGGTGATGCGGGCCTTCTCCTCATCGCCCTCGGCGCGGAGCTGGCCGGCCTCGCGCTCGCGGTCGGTCTTCATGCGATTGAAAACCGATTGCGAGTTGGCCTGCGGCAGGTCGGCCCGCTTGATGCGGACATCGACCACCTCGACGCCGAGATCCTTGGTCTTGGCGTTCACCCGCTTGGTGATGTCATCCATCAGGTTGGCGCGCTGGTCGGTCAGCACCGCATGCAGCGGCACCGAGCTCAGCACGCCCCGGATTTCCGAGTTGATGAGCGAATCGAGCAGACCCCGCAGGGCCGGCTCGCCGCCCGGGACGGTCGTGGCGAACTGCTTGGCCGCCACGATCTTGAAGCGGGCATAGGCGTCGACGACCAGGCGCTTCTGGTCGCCGGCGATGATCTCGAACTCCTCGGCTTCGTAGTCGAGCAGTCGGCTGTCGATCCGCTGAATGTCCTGGATCAGCGGCACCTTGGCGTAGAGCCCGGGGTCGGTCTTGGGCTCGCCGACGATGGCGCCGAACTGACGGACCAGGACCTGTTTGGTCGGGTCGACCGTGTAGAGGGTCTGCGTGACCAGGAAGCCGACGACGGCCAGGAGGACGACGATGATGATCGAACGGTTGCTCATCGCGTGGCTCCCTGCGGCGCGGCGCCCTGGGCGGGCTGGGTCTGTCGGGCCGGCTGGGTCACGCCCTGAGTCTGGTTCGGCCTCAGTTCCGGCAGCGGCAGGTAGGGCAGCACGCCGCCCGTCCCCGTGCTGTTCTTGTCGACCAGCACCTTGTTCACGTTGCGCAGCACTTCCTCCATCGTGTCGAGGTAGAGGCGTTCCGTGGTGATGTCCTTGGCCTTGGCATACTGCTCGTAGACCTGGGTGAAGCGCTGCGCGTCACCGCTGGCGCGGGCCACGATCTGCGCCTTGTAGGCCTCCGACCGCTGGATGATCGACTCGGCCTCGCCCTTGGCCCTGGGCAGCACCTGGTTGCGGTAGGTGTTGGCCTCGTTGATGCTCTTCTCCTTGTCGGCGCGCGCCGCCTGGACGTCGCGGAAGGCCGCGATGACCTCCTGCGGCGGATCGACCCGCAGCAGCTGGATCTGGGAAATGCGGACGCCCAGCCCGTATTCGTCGAGCATGCGCTGCAGCAGGTCCTTGGTGTCCTGCTCGATGCGGCTGCGGCCCTCGGTCTGGGCATACTGCAGGTTCGACTTGCCGATGATCTCGCGCATCGCGGCCTCGGCGCCGTCACGGACGTTCTGCTCGGGATTGCGCACGTCGAAGGCGTATATGAACACGTCCTTGATCTGCCACAGCACGGCGTACTCGATGTCGACGATGTTCTCGTCGCCGGTCAGCATCAGGTTCTCGGTCGAGGTCGGACGCGGGCCGCGGGTGTAGGGCGTCGCGGGCGTCTGGCTGCCGCGGGCGC
>JAUXRT010000510.1 GCA_030681635.1 Reyranella sp. | reverse complement strand
CTCGCCTTCGCTGGGATGCGGATACTTCTTGAAGAGCTGGCGCCAGGTGAGGTGCGGGTCCTCGAACAGGTCGGCCGGCCGCAACACCGGCGCGTTGGGGATCTGACCCTCGTCGAGCAGCCTCACCCATTCCGCGGTGGTCCGGGCCGGGGCCAGCGCCTCGACCATGGAATACATGTCGGCGATGTGCAGGGAGCGCGCATTGACCGTCGAATAGCGCGGGTCCTTCAGCACCTCGGGCCGGCCGACGATCTCGAAGAAGTTGCGCCAGTGCTTGTCGTTGTAGGGCAGGATCGCCATCCAGCCGTCGAGCGTGCGGTAGGGCTTGCGGGTCCTGGCCAGCAGGCGGCTGTAGCCGACCTCGCCCTCGTCGCTGAAGGTGCGGTCCCACAGATGCTCGACCATCAGCCAGGCGGCCATGGTCTCGAACATCGGCACCTCGACGAACTGGCCCTCGCCGGTGCGCTGGCGGTGCATCAGGGCCGACAGGGTCGAGAAGGCGAAGGTGAGGCCCACGGTCTTGTCGGCAAGAATGGTGGGCGGATAGCGCGGGACGTCGTCGCCGGCGGCGCGGCCCATCAGGTCGGCGATACCGAACCGGGCCTGGATGGCATCGTCGTAGGCCGGCAGTTTTCCGTAAGGACCGTCGGCGGAATAGCCGTAGGCGCCGACATACACGATGTTGGGGTTCACCTTCCGGACATCCTCGTAGCCCAGCCCCAGCCCCTCGATCGCCTGCGGGCGCAGCGCATGGACAAAGGCATCGGCCGTCGCCACCACCTTGAGAAGTGCCGCACGCGCCGCCTTGTCCTTGAGGTCGAGGCAGAGCGAGCGCTTGTTGCGGTTCACGTAGAGATAGGTCGGGCCCATGCCGGGGCTCTTGCCCGGCTTGCCGATGTGGCGCACCGCGTCGCCTTCCGGCGCTTCGACCTTGATGACCTCGGCGCCCTGGTCGGCGAGCAGCATCGTGCCATAGGGCCCGAGGATGATGTTGGTGAGGTCGACGATCTTGATGCCTTCGAGGGCGCCGGGCATTGAGCTGTCCTGTCATGAGGGAGGCGGCGACATTGCCACCGCCTTGGCGTCGCGTCACGAGGTTGCAGGCGACCGTGAGTCTCGCGCTGCCGCGCCGGCGCGAGTGAGTCAAGAGGGCACGACCATTCACCGTCGCTGCCGAGTGTTATGTGACCGTTGTGCGACGCGCGCGGCCGGTGTAGCCAAGGATCAACAGAGGCGGGGGCGATGCGAAGCAACGTCGCAAAAAAACACCAAGAGCAAAAGTCGGCATCAAGTCCGGCATCGCGGCAGTACCGTATCGAAGAGCAAGTAGGCTACCTACTGCGGCGCGCACATCAACGCGCCAGCGCCATCTTCCAGGTCAGCATCGGTGATCCCAACATCACGCCGACCCAGTACTCGAGCCTGGTGAAGCTGAACGAGTACACCGAGCTGTCGCAGAATCTGCTCGGCCGCCTCGTCGGCATGGACAAGGCCACGATGCAGGGCGTGGTGCGGCGGCTGAAGGAGCGGGGCCTTGTCGATTCGCGGCCCGATCCCGGCGATGCGCGGCGCACGCTGCTCAGCCTGACGACGGATGGCCAGCGGCTGGTGAACAAGCTCTTGATGAACGGTCCCGCGGTGTCGCGCGAGACCATGAAGCCGCTCACCGCCCAGGAGCAGCGGCAGCTCCTCGAGCTTCTCGCCAAGATCGTCTGAACCGGACTCAATTTCCGGACTCAATTGTTTGACTCGCATGGCCTCTCTGGCCATCGTGCGTACACGAACGATATGGGTAAATACGTCCGTCCTTCGCGCCTTGAAGAGGCGTTATCGGTCCTCGCACGGCCGCATGTCGTGCTGGCGGGCGGCACCGATTTCTATCCGGCGCGGGTCGGCCGGACGATCGACGAAGATATCCTCGACATCAGTGCCATCGCCGCACTCCGGGGCATTTCCACCACCGCCGAGGGCTGGCGGCTGGGCGCCACCGCGACCTGGAGCGAGCTGATCGAGGCCGATCTGCCGCCTCTGTTCGATGGCCTGAAACAGGCCGCGCGCGAGGTCGGTGGACGGCAGATACAGAATGCCGGAACCCTGGCCGGCAACCTCTGCAACGCCTCGCCAGCAGCCGACGGCGTGCCCGGTCTGCTGTCGCTTGACGCCGAGGTCGAGATCGCGAGCCAGGCCGCGACGCGCCGCCTGCCGCTCGACCGCTTCATCACCGGCGTGCGCCGCACGGATCTTGGCCCCGGCGAGCTCGTGGTCGCCCTCCATGTCGCGCGACCCGTCCGGCCGGCACGGAGCGCCTTCCTGAAACTCGGCGCCCGGCGCTATCTCGTGATCTCGATCGCCATGGCCGCGGCCGTGATCGAGATCGCCGAGGGCCGCGTTGCCGCCGCCCGCCTCGCCGTCGGCGCCTGCTCCGCCGTCGCCCAGCGCCTGCCGGCCCTGGAAGCGGCCCTCCTCGGCGCGCCGGTCGATGGACATCTCGCCGACCGGGTCGACCGCGCCCATCTCGCGCCGCTCACGCCCATCGACGACATCCGTGGCAGCGCCGGCTATCGCGGCGACTCCGTCCTCGTGCTGCTGCGCCGCCTGCTGGCGGGGCTCGCGCCATGAAGGTGGCGTTCACCCTGAATGGTACGGCAGCGAGCTGGAGCGGCCCGCCGGTCACCCGCCTCGCCGCCGCGCTGCGCGACGATCTCGGCTTCACCGGCACCAAGGTCGGCTGCGATGCCGGCGACTGCGGCGCCTGCACCGTGCTGCTCGATGGAAGACAGGTCTGCGCCTGTCTTGTCGCGGTCGGCCAGGTCGAGGGCCGCACCGTCGAAACCGTCGAAGGCCTCGCTGACACGGACGGCACGTTGGCGCGTTTGCAAGATTCTTTCCTCGCGCATGGTGCCGCTCAGTGCGGCATCTGCACGCCAGGCATGCTGATGGCGGCCCAGGAGTTGCTGCGGCAGGTGGCACAACCGGACCGCACCGAGATCGAGGACGCGCTGGGCGGCGTGCTGTGCCGCTGCACCGGCTACACAAAGATCGTCGACGCGGTTCTGTCCGCTTCCGTCCAGGCGCCGGTGGTGGTGCCCGCGGCGGGGTCTGCCGTGGGCGCGCGCCTGCCGCGCGTCGACGGTCACGCCAAGGTCACGGGCCGCGACGTGTTCGGCGCTGACGGCGTTCCGGCCGACGCCCTCTGGATCCGTGTGGTGCGGTCGCCCTATGCCCGCGCCCGGTTCGTGCTGGGCGATCTGGCACCGTTGCGCGGGCGGCTGGCCGCCGTGCTCACGGCGTCAGATGTGCCGTTCAACGGCTTCGGCATCTATCCCGACATAAAAGACCAACCGGTGCTGGCCGATGGGATCGTGCGCTATCGCGGCGAGGCGGTGCTGGCGCTGGTCGGCGAACGCGCGGCCGTGCTTTCTATTCGCGATGACGAGGTGCCGATTGTCTGGACCGCCGAGCCGCCGGTGATGGGCATCGACGCGGCAACGGCGGCCGATGCGCCGCTGGTCCAGGCCGACAAGCCCAAAAACCTGCTGCTGGACGGTGGCGTGCGCCATGGCGATGCGGCGGCGGCCTTCGCCAGCTGCGCCGCCGTGGCCGAGGGCGTGTTCGAGACCGCCTTCGTCGAGCATGCCTATATCGAGCCCGAGGCTGGCTGGGCCCGGCGCGTCGGCGACCGCATCGAAATCCATGTCACGACCCAGACGCCCTATATGGACCGCGACGAGATCGCCAACGTGATGCAATTGCGGCCCGAGGCCGTGCGCATCGTGCCGACCGCCTGCGGCGGTGGCTTCGGCGGCAAGCTCGATCTCTCGGTCCAGCCGCTGGTGGCGATCGCGGCCTGGCTGCTGAAGCGACCCGTGGCCTGCGTCTACACAAGGCCCGAGAGCATGGCCGCCACCACCAAGCGGCATCCGGCCCGCGTCACGGCAAAATTCGGCTGCGATGCCGAGGGCAAGCTGGTGGCCTGCGACGTGTCGGCGACCTTCGACACCGGCGCCTATGCCTCGTGGGGGCCGACCGTGGCCAACCGCGTGCCGGTGCATGCGATGGGCCCCTACGCCGTGCCGCATGTGCGGACCTGGGGCGAGGCCTTCTTCACCAACGGCCCGCCGGCCGGCGCCTTCCGCGGCTTCGGCGTGCCGCAGGCCGCCATCGCCCATGAGGCGATGATGGACGAGCTGGCCGACCAGCTCGGCATCGACCGGCTGGAATTCCGACACCGCAATGCGCTCCGTGCCGGCGACAAGACGGCGACGGGCCAAGTGCTGGCCCATTCCGCCGGTCTCGCCCAATGCCTCGACGCGCTGCGACCGCATTGGGACAAGGCGCGGGACGAGGCCGCGGCCTTCAACGAAAAAGGTGGCCCGAGGCGGCGTGGCGTCGGTGTCGGCTGCATGTGGTACGGCATCGGCAATACTTCCATGTCCAACCCCTCGCGCATGCGCGTGGGCCTGTCGCCGGCCGGCACGCTTACGCTCTACAGCGGCGCGGTCGATATCGGGCAGGGCAGCAACACCATCATGACCCAGATCGCGGCCGACGCGCTCGGCCTGCCGGCGGCGCAGTTTACTTTGGTCGCGGGCGATACCGATCTCACCGCCGACGCGGGCAAGACCTCGACCTCGCGCCAGACCTTCGTGTCAGGCAGGGCGGCGGAGGGCGCGGGCCGGGACCTTCGCCAGCAGATCCTGCGGCTGGCCAATTCAGGGCCCGAGGCGGTGCTGTCGCTGGACGGCGCCAAGCTCACGGTGCGCGACGGCGCCGCGGTCCGCACCATCGATCTCGCGACGACGGAGGCGCTGATGGGCGAGGGCACGTTCGATCCGCCGACCACGCCGCTTGACGCCAACGGCCAGGGCATCCCCTACGCCACTTATGCGTTTGCGGCACAAATGGCCGAGGTCGAGGTCGACACCGAACTCGGCACTGTGAAAGTGCTCCGCATCGTGGCGGCCCACGACGTCGGCAAGGCGATCAACCCGATGCTGGTCGAAGGCCAGATCGAGGGCGGCGTCGCGCAGGGGCTGGGGCTCGCCCTGATGGAAGAATTTTTGCCCGGCCGCACCGAGAACCTGCACGACTACCTGATACCGACCATCGGCGACGTGCCCCCGATCGAGTGCATCCTGATCGAGGATCGCGAACCGCTCGGCCCATCCGGCGCCAAGGGCGTGGGCGAGCCCGGCCTGGTGCCGACGGCGCCGGCCATCCTGGGCGCCGTTCATCATGCCACGGGCGTGCGTGCGCACCGCGTTCCGCTGTTGCCGCATCGCCTGCGCGAGGCCCTAATCAAACTTCAAGAGGGCGCCTTGAAGGGGACAGCAGCATGAGCGACGACATCTCGCTCACCGAAGCCGAACGCAGCGCGAGCATCGTGCGCTGCGATGCCTGTCCCGTGCTGTGCCGTATTCGGCCGGGCCGTGCCGGCGCCTGTGACCGCTACGCCAACGAAGAGGGCAGGCTGGTGCGGGTCGATCCGCTGGTCCTGCTGGCCAAGCCCGACATCGCGCGTGTCGCCTTCGTCGAAGGCGACGGCGCCTGGCGTGGCGAGTTGGGCAAAGGCGAGGGCGCTTTCGTGACCGGCATCGGCGCCACCACCACCTATCCCGACTACAAGCCGGCGCCCTTCATCGTCTCCTCGAAGCACGATGGTGTCGACATGGTCACGGTCGTGACCGAAGGAATCTTCAGCTACTGCGGCGTAAAAGTGAAGATCGACACCGACCGCTATCTCGGACCCGAGCAGGCGGCGGTGCGGGTGAAGGGCGAGGCCGTGGGCCATGTCACCACGGCGGAATACGGCTCGCAGATGCTGTCGCTGGGCGGCGTGCATCACCTCACCGGTGGCAGCAAGAAAGAGGGTGTCGCCACCTGCGACGCGCTTCTGGCGCTCTGCAATCGCGAGGCGGTGGAACTTTCGATCGACGGCGGCGCGACCGTCGTGGTCCAGGCCGAGAGGCCGCCGATCGTAAACGGCACGGCCGAGGAGCGTATGCGGGTGGGCTGCGGTTCGGCCGCCATCGGCATGTTCGCGCCGCAGTGGCACGGCCATGTCGACGAGGTGATCGTGGTCGACGATCACATCACCGGCGTGCTGAGCGAGCACCAGGGTGGCGCCTTCCTCGACATGAAGCCCGCCGGCATCCGCGTCCGAGGACGCCGCTCGACGCCGGGCCGCTACTTCCAGGTGGCCGAACCGGGCCTGGGCTGGGGCGGCACTGACGTAAAGGATCCGCTGGAAATCATCGACCGCATCGATCCCAAGCAGGCCTGGCCTGGCTTGCGGCTGCTGATGGTCTCGACCACGGGCGAGCATTCGGCCTGGTTCGAGCTCGACCACGAGTTGAAGCCGCAACCCGTGCCGATGCCCGCGCCCGTGCGCCTGGTGGTCGAGCGGATCGCCGAGAATTGCGAGCCTGCGCTCTGCACCGTGCTGTTCATGGCCGGCGCCGGTGGGTCGTTGCGCGCCGGGGTCACGGAAAATCCGGTACGGCTCACGCGGTCGGTGCGCGATACGCTGACCAAGGTCACCCTGGGCGGCGCGCCCGCCTTCGTCTGGCCGGGCGGCGGCATCACCTTGATGGTCGATGTGGCGCGCATGCCGGCCAATTCCTTCGGCTACGTGCCGACGCCGGCGCTGGTGGCGCCGATCGAATTCACCCTGCGGGCCGACGACTATGCCGCGCTGGGCGGTTACAGCTCGCGCGCCGTCACGCTCGAACAGGCCATTGCCCATGCAGGTCACGTCCGTCTCGACAAGGATGAGCGATGAGCGGCGCCGTCTCCGGCCGCCTACCCGACGGCCGGCTGCACCTGCAGCAGGGGCCGATCGACCTCGTCATCGAAGCTTTCGGTGACGCAGAGGAAGTCGGCCGCGCCTATGCCCAGGCGACGGACCGGTTCGCCGACATCCTCGAAACGCTGGTGAGCGAACTGGCGACCTTGCGCCGGCGGGTCGGCACGGAACCGCCGAGGCTTCAGGGCCCTGTTGCGCGTCGCATGGCCGAGGCGGTGTGGCCACATCGCGCGGTCTACATCACGCCGATGGCGGCGGTGGCGGGCGCAGTGGCGGACGAAGTGCTGGCAGCCCTGGTGCGGGGCCGCAGGCTCGACAAGGCCTATGTCAACGACGGCGGCGACATCGCGATCCATCTCGCACCGGGGCAGCAGCTGCGGGCAGGCATCGTGGCCGATCTCGAGGCGCCGCAACTCTCAGGCTTCGCCACCCTGCATCACGACCGTCCGGTGCGCGGCATCGCCACGTCGGGCTGTGGTGGGCGTTCGTTTTCGCTCGGCATCGCCGATTCAGCCACGGTTCTGGCGGCGACGGCGGCGGCGGCCGATGCCGCGGCGACGCTGATCGCCAACGCCGTCAACGTCGAGGCCCCGGCGATCAGCCGCCGACCGGCCTGTGAGATCGATCCCGACAGCGACCTGGGCGAGATTCCGGTGACGGTGAAGGTCGGCGATCTCTCGCCAGTCCTTGTTGCCGAGGCCCTGGACCGCGGCCTGTGCGAGGCCCGGCGGCTGAGACTCTGCGGCCTGATCGACAGCGCGGCGCTTTCGCTACAGGGACAATGGCGTATCGAAGCCGGCAGCGGCGCGCTTGCCGAGACGAGGGTGGGATGAGCGATCTGGTGAAGCTGCGAAAATATGTGGCGACGGTCGAGGAGACGCATCACGACGGTGGGCCGGTGCTGGCGCGCGCGGTCACCAAGGCGGTGGTCGGCGGCGTGGTCGCCAATCCCTATGCCGGCCGGCATGTCGCCGACATCCAGCCGATGATGAAGGCGCTAGAACCGCTGGCGGTCGATCTCACGGAGCGCGTCATGAAGCTGCTGGGCGCCAAGGGGTCCGACCTTGAAGCCTACGGCAAGGGCGTCATCGTGGGCCTGGCCGGCGAGCTGGAGCATGCAGCACTTTGGCATCAGCCCTCCGGCTTCGGCATCCGCCATGCTATGAATGGCGCCAAGTCGATCGTGCCTTCCACGGTCAAAGTGGCCGCCGCCGGCGCCCGCATCGACATTCCCCTGCATCACGTGACGGCGGCCTATGTGCGCAGCCATTTCGATGCGATCGAATTCTGCGTGCCCGACGGCCCTCGGCCCGACGAGATCGTGTTCATTGTTGCCGCTGCGATCGGCGGCCGCCCGCATGCCCGCGTCAGCGGGCTGACGGTGGATGGCATCAAGCTGGGAGACGGACAACGATGAGTGATGCCCTGACGGCGGCGATGAAGGCCCTCGACGATTATATGGCGGCGCTCAACCGCGGCGACGAGCCCGGCGTGAACGCCGCCTGCAATTTCCCGCATGTACGGCTGGCCGGCGGCAAGGTCGTCGTCTGGCCCAACCATGGTGACTACAAGCTCGACGACTTCATCGCGCGTGCCGGCGATGGGTGGCATCGCAGCACCTGGGACGAGCGCACACCGATCCATGTCGGCAAGAACAAGGTTCATCTCAAGGTGAAGTTCAGCCGCTGGCGCAAGGATGGCTCGCTGCTGGGCGCCTTCGAGACGATCTACATCGTGACCCTTCAAAACGGTCATTGGGGCATACAGGCGCGGTCGAGTTTCGCGGACTGAGAGCTTGTCGGGCGTAGGCCCGGGTCGCTAGGCTCGGTCCAGGGAGCGTTTTCACAGTTCTACGGAGGGGGATGTCATGCTGACTCGCAACAACTTGCTCGCCGGCACAGCGGCGCTCGTCGCGCTGTCGCTGTTCGGACCGGCCGGCGCGCAGACGCCGATCAAGATCGGCGAACTCAACAGCTACAAGGTCTTTCCGGCCTTCCTCGAACCCTACAAGAAGGGCATCGAGCTGGCGGTCGAGGAGGTGAATGCCGCCGGTGGTGCGCTGGGCCGCAAGATCGAGGTCATCAGCCGCGACGACAACGGCAATCCCGGCGATGCGGTGCGCGTCGCGGAGGAGCTGATGAGCCGCGAGCAGGTGTCGTTCCTGATCGGCACCTTTCCGTCGAACGTCGGCCTTGCGGTCGCCGACTTCGCCAAGCAGCGCAAGGTGCTGTTCATCGCGGCCGAGCCGCTGACCGACAAGATCGTCTGGGACTCGGGCAACGCCTACACCTTCCGCCTGCGCACCTCGACCTACATGCAAACAGCAATGCTCATTCCCGACGCTGCCAAACTCAAGAAGAAGCGCTGGGCGATCGTCTATCCCAACTACGAGTACGGCCAGTCGGCCACCGCGGCGTTCAAGAAGCTCCTCAAGGAGAAGCAGCCCGACGTCGAGTTCGTGGTCGAGCAGGCGCCGCCGCTCGGCAAGATCGACGCCGGTGCCGTGGCCCAGGCCCTGGCCGACGCCAAGCCCGATGCGATCTTCTCCTCGCTGTTCGGTGCCGACCTCGCCAAGTTCGTGCGCGAGGGCCAGACGCGCGGCCTGTTCAAGGGCGTGGAAGTGTTCAACCTCCTGGCCGGCGAGCCGGAATATCTCGATCCGCTGAAGGAAGAAGCGCCCGAGGGCTGGTACGTGACGGGCTATCCCTGGAGCGAGATCAAGACGCCGGAGCACACCAAGTTCCTCAACGCCTACCAGGCCAAGTTCAAGGACTACCCGCGCCTGGGTTCGGTCGTGGGTTATGCCACCGTGATGTCGGCCGTTGAGACCATCAAGAAGGCGGGCTCGC